>JAGWAJ010000024.1:37632-39385 GCA_021296475.1 Acidobacteriota bacterium | reverse complement strand
CCATGGCCCGGATGAGGTCGATGCAGCGGGACGAGTAGCCCCACTCGTTGTCGTACCACGCCAGCACCTTGATGAAGTCGTTCTCGAGCACCTTGGTGTAGGACGCGTCGACGATCGACGAGTGCGGGTTGCCCTTGAAGTCGATGGAGACCAGCGGCTCGGTCGACAGTTGGAGGATGCCGGCAAGCGGGCCGTCGGCCGCGGACCGGAAGGCGCCGTTGACCGTCTCCGGCGTCGCGCTCCTGTCGACCTGCGCCACGAGGTCGACCACCGACACGTTCGGCGTCGGCACGCGCATCGCGATGCCGTCGAGCTTGCCCTTGAGCTCCGGCAGCACCTCGCCTACAGCCAACGCGGCGCCGGTCGTCGTCGGGATCATCGACACTCCGGCGGCGCGCGCCCGGCGGAGGTCCTTGTGGGGCAGGTCGAGCAGCTTCTGGTCGTTCGTGTAGGAGTGGACCGTGGTCATCCAGCCGCGCCGCAGTCCGAACTGCTCGTGGAGCACCTTCGCGACCGGGGCGAGGCAGTTGGTCGTGCACGAGGCGTTCGAGATGATGTGGTGCCGGCTCGGGTCGTAGCGGTCGTCGTTGACGCCGAGCACGACGGTCAGGTCCGGTCCCTTGGCGGGCGCCGAGATGATGACCTTCTTCGCCCCCGCCGCCAGGTGGCGCGCGGCGTCGTCGCGCTTCGTGAAGAAGCCGGTCGACTCGACCACGATGTCGACGCCCAGGTCGCCCCACGGCAGGTTGGCCGGGTCGCGCTCCGACAGCACGCGGAATCGCCGGTCGCCGACCCGCAGGCCGTCACCGTCTACCGCGACTTCCTCCTCGAGATTGCCAAGGACGGAGTCGTACTTGAGCAGGTGCGCCAGCGTCTCGGCGCTCGTGATGTCGTTGACGGCCACGAACGAGAGCCCGTCGTCCGCCCGCGTGTCCCGTAGCGCGGCGCGCATCACGTTGCGGCCGATGCGCCCGAATCCGTTGATGCCGACCCTGATACCCATGTCCGTCCTCTCGAAGCCCGCTCGGTTGAAGCCGCTCGATCCCGCGTTGCAGCCGCTCGATCCCCCACGGCGAAGCCCGCCGCCGCCGTCCAAACAGGCTATTCTAGGGCTCCGGATCGAGGTCGGTCAAACGCGTCGGCGGCCGGCCCCCTCCGACGCCCGCCGCCGATGTACCTGCTGTACGACGCGCTGCTGCTCCTGTACGTCCTGTTCCGCCTGCCGTCCGTCGCCTGGGCGGCCTGGCGCCACGGCAAGGCGCTCGGCGACCTGGGCCAGCGGTGCGGCCGGCTGCCGCGCGCCGTCAATCCGGAGCGGCGGCCGTCCATCTGGGTGCACGCGGTCTCGGTCGGCGAGACGCTCGCCGCCCGGCCGCTCCTCGCGGCGTTGCGGGACGCCTATCCGGGACACCGGCGGCTGCTCTCGACGACGACGGCGACCGGGCAGCAGGTCGCGCGCGGCCTCGGCGACCTGGTCGACGCCACGTTCTACGCCCCGTTCGACCTGCCGCCGTTCATCGCGCGCACTCTCGACCGCGCCGCGCCCGATCTGTTGATCGTGGTCGACACCGAGATCTGGCCGAACCTGCTGCGGGCGTGCCGCCGCCGCGGCGTCCGCACCGCGCTCGCCAACGGCCGGCTGACCGCCCGCTCGTTCCGCGGCTACCGCCGGGCCGGCCGGTTCATGCAGCGTGTGGTGGGGGACTTCGACCGCATCTGCGTGCAGACCGAGCAGTGGGGGCGCTGGTTCGAG
>JAGWAJ010000024.1:29140-37303 GCA_021296475.1 Acidobacteriota bacterium | reverse complement strand
CTCGACACGATCGGGGAGCTGCCCTACGTGTACGAAGCTGCGTCGTGCGTCTTCGTGGGGGGCAGCCTGGTGCCGGCCGGCGGACACAACATCCTTGAGCCGGCCGCGGTCGGGAAGGCGATTCTGTTCGGGCCGCACATGGAGAGCTTCGCGGAGATCGCCCACCGCTTCGTAGCCCGCGACGCCGCGGTGCAGGTACGGAGCGCGGACGATCTGGAGTCCCAGGTGACCGCCCTGCTCGACGATGGGGAGCGGCGCCGGCGCCTCGGCACGGCCGCCCGTGCCGTGATCGACACCTACCGCGGCGCGACCTCGCGAACGCTGGCCGCCGTCGCGGAACTGCTGCCGCCGGGCGCTTCGGCGGGGGCGTGCGTCGCCGGGTCATGAATCCGCTCAGCATGTTCTACGGAGCGGTCGCCCGGCGGCGCCGGCGCTGGTACGCGAACCGTCCCGGCGCCCGGCGGCGCCTCGGCCGCCCCGTGATCAGCGTCGGCGCCCTGGCGGTGGGCGGCAGCGGCAAGACGCCGGTGGCCGCCCACGTCGCCGAGATCCTCGCGCGGGCGGGTGAGCGGCCCGCCGTTCTCAGCCGCGGCTACGGCCGCGCCGCCCGCCCGGCGGGCGTCGTCGTGGTGCGCGATCCGGAGGGGGTCCGCGCCGGCGTCGCGGAGGCCGGAGACGAGCCGCTGATGCTCGCCGAGCGGCTCGCCGGAGCCTGCGTGCTGGTCTGCGCGGACCGGCACCGCGCGGGCCGGTTGGCCGAGGAGCGGTTCGACGCCTCCGTCCACGTGCTCGACGACGGCTTCCAGCATCTGTCGCTCCACCGCGACGTGGATCTCGTGGTGATCGGGGCGGGCGACGCGGACGAGCGCCGGACCCTGCCGGCCGGGAGGCTGCGGGAGCCTCCGGACACCGCGGCCCTGGCTGACGCCCTCATCGTCGAGTCGCCGTCGTTGGAGCGGGCCGCGTCGGTGGCCCGCCGGTTCGGCCCCGCCCCCGTCTTCAGGTTGGCTCGGCGACTCGGGGAGCCGATCCCCGAGCTCCCGACTGCGCCCGAGCCCCCGACTGCGCCCGGGCCCCCGACTGCGCCGGAGCCGACTGCGTCCGGGCCGCCGACAGCGTCCGAGGCGCCGACTGCGCCCGGGGGCGCGGCCGGCGTGCCTCGCGGCGCCCGCGTGGTGGTGGTGGCCGGCATCGCCCGGCCCGCCGCGTTCGCCGACGACTTGCGCGCGGCCGGGTTCGACGTGGCGGCGCTGCTGGCGTTCGCCGATCACCATCGCTTCTCGGCCCGCGACGTCGCGGGCGTGGCGCGCCGGGCACGGGACCTCGCCGCCGACGCCGTGCTGACGACGGAGAAGGACATGGTGCGGCTGCGTTCCCTGGCGCCGTTCGGAGTCCGGGTGGCGGCGGTCCCGCTCCGGGTGGGGATCGAGCCGGCCGAGCGTTTCGAGGGCTGGCTGCTCGATCGCCTCCGTGCCTCCCGGCGATCGCGGGCGGAGGAGCGGTGACGCGCCCCCGCCACCGCCTCGAGCACGGCGCCGTGGTGGTGGTGCGCCTCGTTGCCCGGTGTCTGCCGCGCCCGCTCAGCCTCGGTCTCGGCACCGCGCTCGGGCGTCTCTTCCACGCGCTCCACCGGCCGCGGCGGGAGCTTGCGGTCGCCAACCTGCGGGCCGCGTTCCCCGCGCGCAGCGACGCGGAGTGCCGCGCCATCCTGCGGGCGACGTTCGAGCAGTTCGGCCGGCACGTCGTCGACTTTCTGAACTTCAGCGGGATGCGGCCGGAGCGGATGCTGGCGCTGGTGGAGGTCGACGGCGCCGCGCACGTCGAGCGGGCCCAGGCGCGGGGGCGCGGGGTGATGTACTTCACCGGTCACTTCGGCTCCTGGGAGCTGCAGGTGCTCGTGCACGCGTACCGCTTCGGCCCCATCGTCATGGTGGCGCGCACGCTCGACAATCCCCTGCTCGAGCGGATGATCGAGCGCCTGCGGGGCAGCGCCGGCACGCGCGTCGTTCCCCGCCGGGGCGCCGTGCGCGGTCTGCTCGGGGCGCTCAAGCGGGGGGAGTCGGTCGGCATGATGATCGACCAGCACATGCAGGACCGGAGCGCCGTGGAGGTCAGCTTCTTCCGCCGTTCGGCGTCGACGACGTCGGCCATCGCGGCCCTGGCTTTGCGCACCGGGGCGCCGATCATCCCCGTGTTCGCGCTGCCGATTCCCCGCGGCCGCTACCGCCTCGTCTACGAGGCCCCCGTCGACCCGCCGGCCCCCGACGATCCCGATCCCGTCCGCACCTATACGCAACGCTGCACCGACGTGCTCGAGACCTACGTTCGGCGGCATCCACACCTCTGGCTCTGGATGCACCGCCGCTGGCGCGCGCCGGCCGAGCCCGGGGAGGGATCGCGCCCGGAGGGGGTGGGATAGACTGCGGCCACCAATGTCCGACCCTGCGATCCGATGGTTCCAGAGGGCGTGATCCCGGCCGCTCGCGAGGGCGCCCACGAGGACGCCGGCGGCCGTCCCGCGCGGCTCACCGACCTGGTCGGCCGCTTCCCGGCCCTGCGAGTGGCGGTGATCGGCGACGTCATCGCCGACGAGTTCGTCTACGGCCGGGTGTCGCGAGTCTCCCGCGAGGCGCCGGTCCTCATCCTGGCCCACGATCGGACCGCGATACTGCCGGGGGGCGCCGGCAACGCCGCTCGCAACGTCGGGTCGCTCGGCGGCGCGGCGCGACTCGTCGGCCTCGTCGGGCGCGGCGGCCCGGACCGGCGACTGGAGCGCGGGCTCGGGCCGCGGGTCGACGTGTCGCACCTCGTGCGGCCCCGCGCCTACCGGGCGCCGGTCAAGTCGCGGGTGCTGGCCGGCGGCTTGCACGGCGTCTACCAGCAGGTGGTCCGGGTCGACCGGGAGGGGCCGGGCGTGGCGGATCGGTCGGTGCGCGCCGCGTTCGAGCGCGCGGCCGTCGCCGCCGTTGCGGATTGCGATGCCGTGCTGGTCTCCGACTACGGGAGTGGCATTGTGACTCCCGGCCTCGTCGCCTCCCTCCGTGCGTCGCTGGCGCGGCGGCGCCCGCAGCCTCCCGTCCTCGTCGATTCGCGCTACGAGCTGCTGGCCTACCGCGGGTGCACCGCGTACACCCCCAACGAGTCGGAGGTCGAGCGGGCGCTCGGCACCACGATCGGAGACGACGCGGAGCGCCTGGAGCGCGCCGGGCGGGAGGTGCTGCGACGGACGCGCGCGAAGGGCGTCGTCGTGACGCGGGGGAGCCGCGGGATGGCGGTCTTCGCGCCCCGGCGCCCGACCGTGCACATTCCGATCTTCGGCGGCGACGAGGTCGCGGACGTGACGGGGGCCGGGGACACCGTCATCGCGGCCATGACGCTCGCCCTCGCCGCCGGGGCCTCGCTCGGCGACGCGGCCCGGCTGGCCAACTACGCCGGCGGGGTGGTCGTGACGGTCACCGGGGGGGAGGTGACCGCCGCACTGCGGGTGGACCTCGACGCGCATGGCTGAGGGGGGCGGCGTGGTGGTCTCGGAGGAGCGCCTGCGCGCCCTCGTCGCCGCCGACCGGGCCGCCGGCCGCACTGTGGCCCTGGCGAACGGCTGCTTCGATCTGCTGCACGTCGGCCACGTGCGATACGTCCGGGGCGCGGCGGCGGAGGCAGACCGGCTGATCGTGGCCGTCAACGACGATGCGACCGTGACGGCGCTCAAGGGAGCCGGCCGGCCGGTGCAGGCGGCGGCCGATCGGGCGGAGATCGTCGCGGCGCTCGGTGTCGTGGACTACGTGGTGGTCTTCACAACGCCCACCGTGGCCGGTCTGCTGCGGGCGCTCCGCCCGGACGTGCACTGCAAGGGGACCGACTACACGCCGGAGACGGTGCCGGAACGCTTGGTCGTGCAGGCCTACGGCGGGAGGATCGCCATCGTCGGCGACCCGAAGGCGCACTCGACCCGGGAGCTGGTCGACCGGATCGGCCGCCGGGAGTAGCCGGGGAACGCGATGCGCCTGCTCATCGTCCGGCTCAGCGCACTCGGCGACGTGGTCCATACCCTGCCGTTGGCGGCGGCGCTGCGGCGCGCGTTCCCCGACGGCGCGATCGACTGGGTCGTCGACGAGCGGAACGCGGACCTGCTCACGCTGGTGCCGGTGCTCGACCGCGTCGTCGTGCTCCGGACCCGCAGCCGACCCGCCCTGCCGGCACTCGCGGAGTGCCGCCGCACGCTGCGGCGGCGGGGCTACGACGTCGCGCTCGACGCGCAGGGGCTGGGCAAATCCGCCCTCGTGGCGCGCCTCAGCGGCGCCGCCCGCGTCGTTGGCTTCGCGACGCCCTTCCTGCGCGAGCGGTGGGCGCGGTGGCTGTACACGGAACGGGTCGATCCGGGCCGCCCGCGACACGTCGTCGCCCGCAATCTGGGGCTCGGGGCCGCGCTGGGCGTGGACGCTCCCGCCTGGTCGTTCCCGATCCGGACGGCGTCCTCCGAGGCTCCGGCCCGGACCCGGGCGCGGCTCGGCCTCGGCGCCGCCACCGCCCTCGGCGGTGGCCGTTTCGCGCTGCTGAATCCGAACGCGGCCTGGGCGAGCAAGCGCTGGCCGGCCGAGCGGTTCGCCGCCGTCGCTTCCTGGTTGCGCCGCACCCACCGACTGCCGTCGGCCGTGCTGTGGGGACCGGGGGACGAGGCGCGCGCGGCGGCGGTTGCCGACGCGTCGGACGGCGCAGCCTCGGTCGCGCCGCCCACCGGCCTGCGGGATCTCGTGGCGCTTGCGCGGGCCGCCGCGGTGATGGTCTCCGGAGACACCGGTCCGCTGCACGTCGCGGCCGCGGTCGGGACGCCGGTGGTGGGGCTCTACGGTCCGAGCGACCCGTCGCGCAACGGGCCGTGGTCTCCCGGCGACGTCGTGGTGTCGCGCTTCGCAGCGTGCCGCTGCCGGCCGGCCCGCGGCGGCGCCGGGGGGTCCGACGCTGGGAGTTCCGACCGGATGGTGCGGGTCTGCCGGAGCACGGCGCGCTGTCTCGACGACATCCCGGTCGAAGATGTGACGGCGGCGGTCGACCGGCGCTTGCGGAGCGTGTTGCCCGATGCTTGACCTCGATGCCCATCCGCGGCTGCGGCTGCTGTTCCGGATCGCGCGCCTGCGCGTGGCCCTCGGTTTCGCGGCGGCGGCCGTCACCCTCGCGCTCGCCCGTCCCACCTGGGGCTCGCTCGCGGCCGGGGCGCTGCTGGCGGCGGCGGGCGAGGCGGTGCGGATCTGGGCGGCCGGACATCTCGTCAAGGGGCGCGAGGTGACGACGTCCGGCCCCTACCGCCTCACGGGGCACCCTCTCTACCTCGGCTCGCTCGTCATCGGCGTGGGCTGCGTCGTCGCCGCCGCGTCCCCCATCGTGGCCGCGGTGGTGCTGGCGTACCTGGCCGTCATGCTGCCGGTCGCGATTCGACTGGAAGAGGCTACGCTCGCCGCCGCGTTCGGCGACTCCTACACGCGCTACCGCCGCGGCGCCGCGCCTCGCTCCGGGCGGCGGTTCAATGTCGGGCGGGCGCGGCGCAACCGCGAGCACCTCGCGGTGGCCGGGTTGCTTGCAGGGGTCGCGCTCGGCGCGCTGCGCGCCTGGTGGCTCAACGGCTGGCCCTGACCGGAATCCCCTCTCCCGGCCGTTACGCCGGCCCCGATGGCGGTTACACTCTTGATGGAACGTCGGGCGGCGTGACTTCGTCTCTACGAAGGGACGTGCAAGGTTTCGACGGAAGGGACCTGCGAGGTCTCTGCCGAAGGGACGTGCGAGCACGTCGCCGCGGCGACCGGCAGCGTGCCGCCCGTGCGGGTCGGCTCGCCGGCGGTGTTCCGGACAACGGCTTCCCGCCCCCCCGCGATCCCGAAGACACGATCGACGCGCCGGGCAGCGAGACGGAGGTACGTGCAGTGATACGGGTGCGCGACGGGAGGCGGTCGTGACGGGAATGATCGATTGGTTCGCGCGCAACAGCGTTGCCGCCAACCTGATGATGGCGTTCATCCTGGTGAGCGGAGTCCTCGCCATGTCGAACGTCCGGGAGGAGGCGTTCCCGGAGATCGAGCTCGATCGGATCCACGTCGAGGTCCCGTATCTCGGCGCCGCCCCCGAGGAGGTCGAGGAGGGGGTGAACGTCCGCATCGAGGAGGCGATCCAGGGCATCGACGGCATCAAGCAGATCCAGTCGACGGCCTCCGAAGGGATGGGCTCGGTGCTGATCGAGCTCGAGCTCGACGCGGACCCGCGCCGCGTCGTCGACGAGGTCAAGAGCAACGTCGACGCCATCACGACGTTCCCGCTCGAGACCGAGAAGCCGATCGTCCGGGAGATGACGATGCGGCAGCAGGTCGTCGACGTGGCGGTCTCGGGCGACGTCGACCCGTTCACGCTGAAGCAGGTCGCCGAGCGCGTGCGGGACGAGCTGACGGCGGTTCCGGGGATCACGCAGGTCGACATCGTGAGCGCACCGCCCTACGAGATCTCGATCGAGGTCTCCGAGGACGACCTGCGGCGGCACGGCATGACGTTCGACCAGGTGGCCGATGCGGTGCGCCGTTCGTCCCTGGACCTGCCGGGCGGCTCCGTGCGGACGGAGCGGGGGGAGATCCTGCTGCGGACCATCGGGCAGGCCTACCGCGGAGCGGAGTTCGAGGACCTGGTCCTGTGGACACGGGCCGACGGCAGCCGGCTGCGTCTCGGCGACGTCGCGACGGTCGTTGACGGCTTCGAGGAGACCGACCAGCAGGCCCGCTTCGACGTCGAGCCGGCGATGATGGTCTCCGTCTTCCGCACCGGCGACCAGAGCGCGATCGAGCTCGCCGGGCTCGTCAACGAATACGTCGAGCAAGCGCAGGCCCGTCTGCCCGAAGGCATGTCGCTGACGGTGTGGCAGGACTCGGCGAAGATCCTGAGCAGCCAGCGCTCGCACATGCTGCGCAACGGCTTCGCCGGGTTCACGCTGGTGTTCCTGGTGCTGGCGCTGTTCCTGGAGCTGCGCCTGGCGTTCTGGGTCAGTCTCGGCATCCCGATCTCGTTCCTCGGCGCGATCGCGCTGATGCCGGGCCTCGACGTCTCCGTCAACGAGGTCTCGCTCTTCGCGTTCGTCCTCGTGCTCGGCATCGTCGTCGACGACGCCATCATCGTCGGCGAGAACATCTACCGGCACCAGGAGCAGCACGGCGACGGCATCCGCGGCGCCGTGGAGGGTGCGAGCGAGATCGCCAGGCCGGTCACCTTCGCCGTCCTGACCACCGTGGCGGCCTTCAGCCCGCTGCTGTTCGTGCCCGGCATGCTGGGCAAGATCTTCCGCATCATTCCGCTGGTCGTCATCCCGTGCCTGCTCTTCTCCCTGGTCGAGTCGCTGAACATCCTGCCGGCCCACCTCGCGCACATCCCGAAGCGGGTGCGACAGGGGCCGTGGCGCCGCTTCCAGTCGCGATTCGCGAACGGTCTGAAGCGCTTCGTGCAGCAGGTCTACTGCCCGCTTCTCGAGACGGCTCTCCGCTGGCGCTACCTGACGGCGTCGGTGGGGGTCGGGGCGATGATCGTGACCGTGGGCATGGTGCTGTCGGGACGGCCCGCGCTGCAGTTCTTCCCGTCGATCGAGGCGGACGTCATGGCCGCGTCGGTGACGATGCCGCAGGGCACGCCGGTCGACGTCACCGGCGAGGCGGTGGGGAAGCTCGAGGCGGGCGCGGCGCGCCTCCGCCGGCGTCTGCTCGAAGAGACCGGGCACGACTACTTCCTGCACGTGTCCGCTGCCGTCGGCGACCAGCCGATGGCCGGCCGCGCGAACGGGCCCCTGGGCCCCGGGGGAGGCGCCGCACAGCCGAACGTCGGCGAGGTGGCGATCGAGCTGCTGCCGACGGAGCAGCGCATCTACAGCAGCGAGCAGCTCGGACTCCTGTGGCGCGACGCCACCGGCCCGATCCCCGAGGCGGTCGACGTCAACTTCCAGATGAGCGTCATGACGCCCGGGAGCGACGTCGACGTGCAGCTCGGCGGGCCCGACCTCGACAGCCTGCGGGCTGCGGCGGAGGAGATCAAGCAGCGCCTGCGGGAGTACGCCGGCGTCTACGAGGTGACCGACTCGTTCCGGGCCGGCAAGGAGGAGATGAAGCTCGGCATCAAGCCGGCCGCCGAGGCCCTCGGCCTCAC
>JAGWAJ010000024.1:0-28791 GCA_021296475.1 Acidobacteriota bacterium | reverse complement strand
CACCTTCGAGGGGGTGATGGCCGAGCAGCGGGACGCGGTCGGCGGGCTGCAGCGGGGGTTCGTGCTCGCGCTGCTGATGATCTTCGCCCTGCTGGCGGTGCCGCTCAAGTCCTACGTGCAGCCGCTCGTCATCATGAGCGCCATCCCGTTCGGGCTCATCGGGGCGGTGTGGGGGCACGTCCTGCTGGACCTGAACCTGTCGATGATGTCGATGTTCGGGCTCGTCGCCGTGACCGGCGTCGTGGTCAACGACAGCCTGATCATGGTCGACTTCATCAACCGCGCGCGGGCCGTCCATGCCGGTGTCGGACGGATGGCGCGGCAGGCAGGCGGGGGGGCGGCGGACCGGCGGCGGTTCGAGTCGGCCGGCCTGGCGCTCGCGGTGCGGGAGGCGGGCGTCCACCGCTTCCGGCCGATCCTGCTGACGTCGCTCACGACCTTCTTCGGATTGGCGCCGATGATGTCGGACCGGAGCTTCGACACCGCCTTCATGGTGCCGATGGCGGTCTCGCTCGGCTTCGGCGTGCTCTTCGCGACGCTCATCACGCTGATCCTCGTGCCGACGTCCTACATGATCCTCGACGACATCGGCCGCACGATGCGCCGGATGCTCGGCGGGCGCAAGCCGTCGGTCGCGGAGCCGGAGGGGGCGTCCGCGGGTGCGCTACCCGCGGGGGCCGTGCCCGAGGGGAGCGTGGCGCGCGTCGCCGAGGCCACGTCCTGAGCCCGGCCGCCGCGCCGGCCGGCGGTCGCGACCGGTGCGCGTTGTATAGTCGGTGCCCGGTCGGGCGGGGCGGTTAGCTCAGGGGTAGAGCACCGGTTTTACACACCGGCTGCCACAGGTTCGAATCCTGTACCGCCCACCAGATCCCTTCCGGCCGACGGCTCCGCGCCGCGGCAGCGCCCCCAACGCCCCGGGTGTGCGCGTTGCGAACTTCGCCCGGCGTCTCGGCCAGCCTCTCGAGGAAGCGGGCCAACGGCGAGAGGTGGCGCGAACTCGCGCGCGCGGGTGGCCGGGCGGCGGTCGATCGTGTATGCTCAAAAGCTGCCTCGTTTGGTCCGTGCAGCAGGGCACTGGGCGATCGGGGTAGCCCTGAGCGGGGTCGTAGTTCAGTTGGTCAGAACGCTGGCCTGTCACGCCAGAGGTCGCGAGTTCGAGTCTCGTCGGCCCCGCCATCTCCTCCCCGTGCCCGTGAAGCGGGCCTCGCATGCCGACGCCGGCCGTCTTTCTCGATCGTGACGGGACGCTGAACGAGGACGTCGGCTACCTCGAGCGGATCGAGCGGTTGCGCCTCTTCCCCTGGGGCATCGACGCGATTCGCCTTCTCCGGCAGGCCGGCTACGCCGTCGTCGTCGTGACGAACCAGACCGGCGTCGGACGCGGCATGCTGCGGGAGGAGTTCCTCGGCGAGACGGTGGACTTCCTGCAGGCCCGCCTCGCCGCGGTCGGCCAGCGCCTCGACGGCCACTACCACTGCCCCCACGACCCGCACGCGCCGCTCGAGCCCTATCGGCGCGCGTGCGACTGCCGCAAGCCCCGACCGGGCATGGTCCTGCGGGCCGCCCGGGATCTCGACCTCGACCTGAGCCGCTCGGCGGCCGTCGGCGACAAGTGGAGCGACGTCGCCCTGGCGCGCAACACGGGGATGCGCGGGCTGCTCGTCCGCACCGGCTACGGCGCCTCGCAGGAGGCTTCTCCGCGGGAGGGACTCGCGGCGGACGCGGTGGTGCCCGATCTCATGGCCGCGGTCGTCTGGATCCTGCGCGAGATGCCGCGCCCCGACGGCCTGCGCCACGAGCCTGCGCCGTAGCCGCCGTGCGCCGGCGAGGCGGCAGGTCGTCGGCAGGAGTCCGTGCTACGATGCCAATCAGGTACCGATGCCCTTTGCCGACATCGTCGGACACCGCGGGGCGGTGGCTCTGCTTGCCAGTGCCGTCGCGCGCGGCTCCCTTCCGCCGAGCCTCCTGCTGACCGGCGACGACGGCGTCGGCAAGCGGACGGTCGCCCTCGCCGTGGCGCAGGCCATCAACTGCGCAGCGCCGCGCTCCGGGACGGGGCGCGATCAGGGAGTGGACCTCGCGGCGGACGCCTGCGGGCGATGCGGCCCGTGCGCCCGGATCGGGCGCGACGCGTTCCCGGATGTCCGCACGCTCGTACCCGGCGAGACGGGCACGATCGCGATCGACGCGGTTCGGGCGGCGATCGAGCAGGCGGGCTACCGCCCGTTCGAGGGCCGGCGCCGGGTGGTCGTCATCGACCAGGCGGACCGGCTGCTGCCGCCGGCGCAGAACGCCCTGCTCAAGGTCCTCGAAGAGCCGCCGGCAGCGTGCCAGTTCCTGCTCGTGACGTCGCGGCCGGACGTGCTTCTGGACACCGTTCGGTCGCGCTGCCCGCGGATCCGATTCGGGCAGCTCGCCCCCGAGGAAGTCGTCCGCATCCTCACCGCGTCCCACGGCTGGGACGAAGCGGCGGCGCGCGCATCGGCCGCCGCGGCCGGCGGCAGCGTCGGCCGCGCTCTCGCCGCCGCCTCGGGAGAGCACGCCGCGGCGCGCGAAGCCGCCGTCAGCCTGCTCGAGTCGACCGCCGCCGCCCGCACCCCGCGGGCGCGGATCGAGGCGGCGAAGACCCTTGCCTCGCGTTCCGGCGGCCGCCGCGCGCCGGCTGCCGACCGCGATGCGCTGCGGCTGCGCCTGGAGGCCTTGGCGTCGCTGCTGCGAGATATGGAAGTAATCGCGTCACGCGCGGGCGCGCCCCTGGCGAACGACGACCTCGGCGACGGCCTGCGCCGGCTGGCGCGCGCGTACCGGGACGGCCGCGGGCTGCGCGCGTTCGCAGCGGTCGACGAGGCCGCCGCCGCCGTGGCGCGCAACGCGAGCCCCAAGATCGTGGCGGACTGGCTGGCCTGCCGGCTGTAGCGATGGACCGCGACGAAGCTCGCCCGTTCGTCAGCGTCAAGTTCGACCAGGTGGGTCGGGCGCGGCCCTTCCTGCTGAGCGGGGTGGAGTTCGAGCCGCCGCTCGTCCCGGGCGACGCGGTCGTGGTGCAGCGCGGGGAGCAGCGTTCGTACGCCACGGTGACCCGCACCGTGCCCCAGACCGCCGTGCGCAAAGCGCCGCCCGCGATGTCGACCGACAAGGTCGTGCGCCGCGCGACCCAGCAGGACATCACGACCCGCCTCCGGCATCAGCATCGCGAGCGCGAGGCGCAGCGCGTTGCGGTGATGAAGATCAGGGAGCGCAGCCTGCCGATGAAGCTGGTGCGGGTCGAGCAGCTCTTCGACAGTCCGCGCCTGGTGTTCTACTTCACGGCCGAGGGCCGCGTCGATTTCCGGGAGCTGGTGCGGGAACTGGCCCTCGCCTTCCGCTGCCGCATCGAGATGCGGCAGGTCGGCGCCCGCGACG
This sequence comes from Acidobacteriota bacterium, assembly GCA_021296475.1. Lineage (GTDB taxonomy): Bacteria > Acidobacteriota > Vicinamibacteria > Vicinamibacterales > UBA8438 > JAGWAJ01. Next base: position 25,389 of record JAGWAJ010000024.1, on the reverse strand, counting down.
AGGCGAAGCTCGTCGGCGGCTACGGGACCTGCGGGCGGCCTCTCTGCTGCACGACGTGGTTGCCGGGCTTCGCGCCGGTCTCCATCAAGATGGCCAAGCGCCAGAATCTGAGCTTGAACCCGTCGCGGTTGTCGGGCCTGTGCGGCCGCCTGAAGTGCTGCCTGCGGTACGAGCTCCCGAACGCGGCCGGCGAGCAGTTCGCGGGCTGCGCCAACGAAGGGTCGTGCAGCCGCAGCGGGGGCGGCTGCGGGGGCGGCTGCAGCAGCGGCGGCTGCTCCGGCGGCGGGTGCCAGAGCTGTGGCTCCGGCGCCTGATTCCCGCCTCCGCTCGGCTCCGCCTGCACGACCGCCTGCCGGAGCGTCTCGAGCCCCATGCGGCGGCGCGGTCCGCCCCGCGGCGCTTCCACCCTCGCCGCCGCACTCCCGCCCCTGGCCGCAGGCCACCGCCGCCGGCCGCGCGGACCTCCTTCCATGTCTCTCCCTCGCATCGGCATAACGGTCGGCGACCCCGCGGGCATCGGACCCGAGATCGCGGAGCGGGCCGCGGCCGACGAAGGTGTTCTCGCCGTCTGCGCGCCGGTGCTCTACGGAGGGCCGGGCGCCCGCGGGGCGGTGCCGGTGGGAACTGCGTCCGCCGCCGCGGGGCGCAGCGCCTACGACGCGGTCGTCGCCGCGACCGCCGACGCGATGGCCGGGCGCATCGACGCCGTCGCGACGGCCCCGATCAACAAGGCCGCGTGGGCGATGGCCGGACTGGCGTGGCGCGGGCACACCGAGCTGCTCGCCGAGCTGACCGGCGCCCGCCGCGTGGCGATGATGTTCCACGCCGAGCGTCTCCGCGTGGTGCTGGCGACCACGCACGTTCCGCTCGCGGAGGTGCCCCGCCGCCTGACGCGGGAGCGGATCGAGGAGGTCGTCGGCCTCGCCCATGACGAGCTGCCCCGGTTCGGCTGCCCCCGTCCCCGCCTGGCGGTGGCGGGGCTGAACCCGCACGCCGGGGAGGGCGGCTTGCTCGGCGGGGAGGAGGAGCGCTGCGTGCGCCCGGCCGTGGAGGCCTGCCGCGCCCGCGGCATCGCGGTGACGGGACCGGAGCCGGCCGACACGCTCTTCGTGCGGGCGCTCCGCGGCGCGTTCGACGCGGTGATTGCCTGCTACCACGACCAGGGGCTCATTCCGGTCAAGCTCGTCGCGTTCGGAGAGGCGGTCAACGTGACGCTCGGCCTGCCGATCGTGCGGACCTCGGTCGACCACGGCACGGCCTACGACATCGCCGGGCGGGGCGTGGCCGACCCGTCCAGTATGATTGCGGCGGTGCGCCTCGCGGCCACGCTGGCAGCCCCCGCCGGCCGGCCGGCCTCCGACCCCTGACGACCCACCGATGCCAGACGACCGGGCGGGCCAGCGCCTCATCGCCGACAACCGCAAGGCGCGTCACGACTACCACCTTTTCGAGACCTTCGAGGCGGGCGTCGCGCTGCTCGGCACCGAGGTGAAGGCCATCCGCGAGGGCCGGGTCAACCTCAGGGACAGCTACGGCCGGATCGAGCGCGGAGAGGTCTTCCTCTGCAACCTGCACATCAGCCCCTACAGCCACCGGGGCTACGCGGAGCACCCGCCGCTGCGCCGCCGGCGTCTGCTGCTGCACCGCTACGAGATCCGCAAGCTCGTCGGCAAGACCCAGGAGCGGGGCTTCACCCTGGTGCCGGTCCGCCTCTACTTCAAGGGGGGACGCGTGAAGGTCGCGCTCAGCCTGGCGAAGGGGAAGAAGACGTACGACAAGCGCGAGACCATCCGCCGGCGCGAGGTCGACCGGGAGACGCGGGCGATGGTGAAGGAGCGCTCCCGATGAGAGGCGCCCGTCGAAAGGTGGATCGGCTCGGGCGGATGCCGCCGCGCGCGGTCGAGGCCGGGTCCCGATGAGGGTGCTCGTCACGGGGGCGGGCGGCCGGCTCGGGACCGCCGTGGGCCGACTGTTCGCGTCGGCAGGCGATGACGTCACGCAGGCCGGTCGGGCCGACATCGACCTGACCGATCCCCACCAGGTGCGCGGCGGGGTAGCGGCCGCGCGCCCGGATGCGATCGTCAACTGCGCCGCCGGCAACGACGTGGACGGAGCCGAGGACGAGCCCCGGACCGCACTGGCCGTCAACGCGTTCGGCGTGCGCATGCTCGCGCGCGCCGCGCGCGCCGCCGGCGCCACGCTGGTCCACTACAGCACCGACTTCGTCTTCGACGGAAAGGCCGAGCGGCCCTACACCGAGGACGATGTCCCGAACCCGCGGAGCGTCTACGCGACGTCGAAGCTCCTCGGGGAGTGGTTCGCGCGCGGCGGGCGCCACTACGTCCTGCGCGTCGAGAGCCTCTTCGGCGCGGTCGGCGACCCCGGCGGCTCGGTTCCTACCCGCCGCGGCACGCTCGACCGCATGGCCGACGCGCTGCTCGCGGGCCGCCCGGTGCGGGCGCTCGCAGACCGCACCGTCTCGCCGACCTACGTCGAGGACGCCGCCCGCGCCACGCGCGCCCTGCTGCGCGCGGCGCCGCCCCCCGGCCTCTACCACTGCGTCGGCTCCGGCCACGCGACCTGGCTCACCGTGGCCCGCACGCTGGCGCGGCATCTCGACGTGCCGGAGCGACTCGTCGAGCGGTCCACCCTCGCCGACCTCCGTCTCCGCGCGGCCCGCCCCGCGTACTGCGCCCTGTCGAACGCCAGGCTGGCCGCGGCCGGTGTGCCGATGCCGGCTTGGCAGGATGCCGTCGCCCGTTACGCGGCGCGCCGTCTGGGAACTGTGTAAACGGCGCGGACTCCTGGAGGGTTGGTGGGGCGCCGACCTCGTGGACCACGAGATTGTCGCGAGGACGTGGAGGAGCTACGCTGTTGAGATGGACGCAACGGTGCTCGACGTGATCACGGCGTTGCTCTCGCTGGTCGCGGCAGTCGGTGTGCTGATGGTCAATGCGAAGGTGGATCGGCTGTCGGGACGGGTCGAGGCCCTCCAGTCCGTAATCGGCGCCATCATCGGCCGGGACAACCTCGGACGCTGACCTGAACCTCAGCCCCACCTCGCAGCCAGCGCCGCCGCCCGCCCAACCGGTCCCACCGGAGTCGGCCCCGTTCTACGACGCACTCAGCCCTCGAGCGCGACGTCGACCAGGTCGGCGGCCTCGCGGCCGATGGCGAGGCAGGCCGTGAGCCCCGGCGAGTCGATCCCCGCAACCTGGATGAGGCGGCGGACCTGCGCGTCGCGGCCGATCCGGAAATCGCAGACGGTCTGCTCGGCCGGCGCGCCCCGAGCGCGGATGCCCGTGCCGCCCGGGTGCAGGTCCTCGCGCCCAAGCGCCGGCACCAGGGCCCGTGCCGCATCCAGGAACGTGTCGAGCGGCAGGCGGTCGGACTCGTAGTCGTCCTTGGCGGTCTGGTAGCGCGCCGTGGGCCCCAGCGTCACGGTGCGCCAGGTGGTCGGCGTGAAGTGCACGCCGAGACCGTGGCCGCTGGCGAACGGCAGGGGATAGATCAATCCGTTCACGAGCCGTCGCGCGGCCGGCGCGAGCTCGGCGTACTCGCCCCGCACCGGGTAGATGGTGAAGCGTTCCCCGCCGAGCCGCGCCGACACCTCGTCGGCGTGCAGGCCGGCCGCGTTGACGACGGTCCGCGCCCGGATCGTCTCGCGCGGCGTGCGCAGCTCGATGCCTCCCGGGACCACGGCGCCGCCTTCCACCGCGGTTCCCGCGAGGAGGGCGGCGCCACCCTCCGTGGCCAGCCGCGCCAGCGTCCGAACCACCCCCTCCGCCTCGACGATGCCCGTCGAGGGCGACCAGAGCGCCGCGACGGCGCGGACGTGCGGCTCGCGCCGCCGCACGAACGCCCGGTCGACGATCTCCAGGTCGTCCACCCCGTTCGCGCGCCCGCGGGCGGCCAGCGCCTCGAGTTGCGGCACCTCCGCCGCCTCGGCGGCCACGATCAGCTTTCCGCAACGGTCGTGCGGGATGTCGTGTCGCCGGCAGAAGGCGTAGAGACGCTCGCGCCCCTCGACGCAGAGGCGCGCCTTCAGCGAACCGGAGGGGTAGTAGATGCCGGCGTGCAGGACGCCGCTGTTGTGGGTGCTGGCCTCCTGGCCGGGGCGCGGCCGCCGTTCGAGAAGGCAGGTCGAACGCCCCCGCGACGCCGTCTCGCAGGCCGTGGCGAGCCCCGCCACGCCGCCGCCCACGATCGCCACGTCGATCCATTCCATAGCGGTCACATCCCGCGAGAGTGGCCGGCCGGGACTGGCGCCGCGACGTGACGCGCGCGGCCGCGCACTCCGCTTCGCGACCGGTCGGTATCAGGCGGTCTCGTATAATTCGAGGCGGCTCGGGCAGGGTAGCCGCGTCCGGGCCGTTGCCGGCATGTCGAAACGCGCCATCGTCACGGGCATCACCGGGCAGGACGGATCCTACCTCGCCGAGCTGCTGCTGGAGCACGGGTACGAGGTGGTAGGGGCGGCGCGCCGGCTGAGCGCGCCGAACCACTGGCGGATCGAGCACCTTCTCGATCGCATCGAGCTGCGGCCGGCCGATCTGCTCGACCAGCTCTCGCTCATCCGGCTGGTGGACGACGTGCGGCCGCACGAGATCTACAACCTCGCGGCGATGTCGTTCGTGCCCGCCTCCTGGGACCAGCCGATCCTCACCGGCGAGTACAACTCGCTGGGCGTGACCCGGATGCTGGAGGCGGTGCGCCACGTGGACACCTCGATCAAGGTCTACCAGGCCTCGTCGAGCGAGATGTTCGGCAAGGTCCGCGAGACGCCGCAGAACGAGCTGACCCCGTTCTACCCGCGCAGTCCCTACGGCGTGTCGAAGGTCTTCGCCCACTACATCACCGTGAACTACCGCGAGAGCTACGACATGTTCGCGGTGTCGGGCATCCTGTTCAACCACGAGTCGCCGCGCCGGGGCCTCGAGTTCGTGACGCGCAAGGTGACCGACGGTGTGGCCCGGATCAAGGCGGGGCAAGCGGAGACGCTCTCGCTGGGCAACCTCGACGCGCGGCGCGACTGGGGCTTCGCCGGCGACTACGTCCGCGCGATCTGGAGCATGCTGCAGCAGGAACGAGCCGACGACTACGTAATCGCCACGGGGACCAGCCATTCCGTGCGCGACCTCGTCGAGACGGCGTTCTCCCACGCGGGACTCGACTGGCGGGACCACGTGCGCACGGACCCCGCCCTGATGCGGCCGGCCGAGGTGGAGCACCTGATCGGGGACCCGTCGCGGGCGAAGGCGGAGCTCGGCTGGCGGCCGTCGGTCGACTTCCCGGGGCTCGTTCGCATGATGGTCGACGCCGACGTGGAGCGCGTGGCGCGCGGCTTGGCGGACGCCGCCGGGACTGCGGGCATGGGGGCAGCAGGCCGGTAGCGGTTGCGCCCCGCCCCGGCGCGTGGTGCGCGGCGGCCCGGGCTTGATTCAGAGGCCGACGAGGCCTTCGACGGGGCTGCTCGCCGAGGCGTAGCGCCGGCGCGGAATCCGGCCGGCCAGGTAGCCGAGCCGCCCGGCCCGCACTGCCAGCCGCATCGCCTCGGCCATCGCGACCGGGTCGTCGGCCCCCGCGATTGCCGTGTTGATGAGAACGCCGTCGGCGCCGAGCTCCATGGCTACCGCGGCATCCGACGGCGACCCCACCCCGGCGTCGACGATGACCGGGACCTGGGCCTGCTCGCGGATGATGCCGAGATTGTTGCGGTTCTGCACGCCGAGCCCCGAGCCGATGGGGGCGCCGAGAGGCATGACCGCCGCCGCGCCGGCCTCGGCCAGCTTGCGGCAGGCGATCGGGTCGTCGTTGGTGTAGGGGAGGACGACGAACCCCTCCTCGACCAGCGCGCTCGTAGCCGTGAGTAGCTGCTCGTTGTCCGGGAAGAGCGTCCGTTCGTCTCCGATGACCTCCAGCTTGACCCAGTTCGTCAGCCCGGCGGCACGCCCCAGCCGGGCGGTGCGGATCGCCTCGTCGGCGGTGTAGCAGCCGGCCGTGTTCGGGAGCAGCGCGTAGCGGTCGGTGTCGATGTGATCGAGCAGGGAGGAGCCGTCGCGGGCATGGAGATCGACGCGGCGCACCGCCACCGTCACCATCTCGGCTCCCGACGCGTCGTGCGCGCGGCGCATCGCGTCGTGGGATGCGTACTTGCCGGTACCCACGATCAGTCGGGATCGAAAGGTCCGGTCGGCGATGGTCAGGAGGTCGTCGTCCATGCAGTTCCGCCGGGCCATCAGCCTCCGCCGACGAAGTTGACGATCTCCACCTGATCGCCGCCGCGGACCACCGTCGAGTCGTACGTGGCGCGTCGCACGACGACGAGGTTGTGCTCGACAGCGACGCGCCGGGGATCGACGTCCAGCCGCTCGAGCAACCCATGGACGGTCACCGGCTCGGCCAGATCGTAATCCTCCCCGTTGAGACGTATCGTCACGATCCGCTCAGCGTACCGGGGCGGCGCGCGGGAAGTCAAGGCTAACTCGTTGCCAGAAAGCGATTTACTCCATGGCGCCGAGGCAGCGCCAGGTGGCCCGGGTTCCCGCCGGCGATTGACTTCGACCTACCCGCGAAGTACGATGCCCGGAGTCCGGCAAGGGAGCCTTCGCCGGTGCCGCCGGCCCGATTTCGGGTGGGCTCGGCACTTCCGTCACAGACCCAGGCGCCGCTCGGCACTCGATGCGAGTCCTTCACACGCGACAGCTTGAGAAATGTTTCACAAGACGACCGGCGAAGATGGCGGCGACGATCCACGATGGCACGGCACAAGGTGACTCGCGGCGTGCGGCTCCCGCTCGCCGGTGAGCCGGTGCAGGCCGTCGAGGCTGCCGCGCCGCCGCTGCGTGTCGGCGTCCTCGCCGCGGACGCGGTGGGGCTGCGGCCCACGATGCAGGTGGCGCCCGGCGACTCGGTGGTCCGGGGGCAAGCGCTGTTCCACGACAAGCGCACCCCGGACGTGCGCTACACGGCGCCGGCCGCGGGTACGGTGATCGGCGTGCACCGGGGCGACCGCCGGGCGCTCGAAGCGGTGGTCATCGAGGCGAGCCGCGCCGAGCGCGAGGGCCGCGAGCCGGAGGCGGCCCGGTTCCCCGCCTTCTCGGGCCGGCATCCGTCCGGCATCTCCGCCGACGACGTGCGCGCCCTGCTGCTCGAGTCGGGCCAGTGGACGGCCCTGCGCGCGCGTCCGTACGGCCGGGTCGCCGACCCCGCGGTCCGTCCCCATTCAATCTTCGTCACCGCCATCGACACCAATCCGCTCGCGCCCTCGATGGACGCCGTCATCGGGGATCGGACCCCGGCGCTCGACCGGGGCCTGGCCGTGCTGGAGCGGCTCACCGACGGGCCGATCCACGTCTGCACCGGGCCGGACACCCGGCTCGAGGTGCCGGCCGGCGACCGCGTGCGGCACGAGGTATTCGTCGGTCCGCACCCGGCGGGCACGGTCGGCTTCCACATCCACACCCTCGACCCGGTCGATCGGCGGAAGGTCGTGTGGCACATCGGCGTCCAGGATGTCATCGCGACGGGAGCGCTGTTCGAGACCGGGCAGCTCGACACGGCGCGCGTCGTGTCGCTCGGCGGCCCGCCGGTGGCACGGCCGCGGCTCCTGCGGACGCGCCTCGGCGCCTCGACCGACTCGCTCGTGGCGGGGGAGCTGGCCTCGGAGCGGGAGGTCCGCGTCATCTCCGGGTCCGTGTTCGGCGGGCGGGCGGCCGCGGGGGAGGTCCACGGCTACCTCGGCCGTTATCATCAGCAGGTCTCGGTGCTGGTCGAGGGGCGGGAGCGCGAGTTCCTCGGCTGGCTGCGCCCGGGGCTCGACCGCTTCTCCGCCGTGCGGACGTTCGCGTCGGCGTGGCTGCCGCAGAGGCCGCTCGGGCTCACCACCTCGACGCACGGCTCGCCCCGCGCCATCGTCCCGATAGGGAACTACGAGCGCGTGATGCCGCTCGACCTGATGGCCACGGCCATGATGCGTGCGCTCGCGATGCGGGACGTGGAGCGGGCCGAGGAGCTCGGGTGCCTCGAGCTCGACGAAGAGGACGTGGCCCTTTGCACGTTCGTCGACGCCGGCAAGGAGGAGTTCGGACCGCATCTCCGCAGCGTTCTCGACGCGCTGGAGAAGGAAGGCTAGTCGGCGCCCGCATGAAGCTCCTGCGCCGCCTGCTCGACTCCCAGGCCCGGCACTTCGAGCCGGGCGGCCGGCTCGCCCGGCTCTATCCGCTGTGGGAAGCGCAGGACACGTTCCTCTACACGCCCGGTCAGGTCACCGCCGGAGCCGCCCACGTCCGCGACGGCCTGGACCTGAAGCGCATGATGATGACCGTCGTCATCGCGCTCGCCGGCTGCGTCTACATGGCGCTCCACAACACCGGCTACCAGGCCAACCTGGCGATCGCCGGTGGAGCGGCGCCGCTCGCGACCTGGCAGACGGCGGCGATGGAGGCGGCCGGGCTGGGCTTCGCCCCGGACGACCTCGTGAGCTGCCTCGTGCACGGCGGCCTGTACTACCTGCCGATCCTGATCGTCACCTTCGCGGTCGGCGGCCTCTGGGAGTTCGTCTTCGCCGTCGTGCGGAAGCACGAGCTGAACGAGGGCTTCCTCGTCACCGGCATGCTCTTCCCGCTCACCCTGCCGCCGACCATACCGCTGTGGCAGGTGGCCCTCGGCATCTCGTTCGGCATCGTCGTCGGCAAGGAGATCTTCGGCGGCACCGGCATGAACGTGCTGAACCCGGCCCTGGTGGCCCGCGCCGGCGTCTTCTTCGCATACCCGGCCGAGATGTCGGGAGACGCGGTGTGGATTGCGGCCGATACCGCGTCGGACGCCGTGAGCGGGGCGACCGCGCTGGCCACGGCGACGCTGGGCGGCACGGAGGCGATGGCCGCCGGGACCGACTGGTGGAGCGCGTTCGTCGGATTCGTCCCCGGATCGATGGGCGAGACGTCCACCCTGGCCTGCCTCCTCGGAGCGCTGCTGCTCGTCGCGACCGGCGTCGGCTCGTGGCGCATCATGGTGAGCGTGGCCGCGGGGACGGTCGTGATGGCGGCCGGGCTGAATGCGATCGGATCGGCGACGAACCCGTTCTTCGACGTGACGCCGGCGTGGCACCTCGTGCTGGGCGGCTGGGCGTTCGGCGCCGTCTACATGGCGACCGATCCGGTCTCGGCCCCCACCGCGCTTCGCGGCCACTACGTGTACGGCTTCCTGATCGGCGTGCTCTGCGTCCTCATTCGCGTCGTCAACCCGGCGTATCCTGAGGGCATGATGCTCGCCATCCTGTTCATGAACCTGTTCGCGCCGCTGATCGACTACTTCGCCATCCAGGCGAACGTGCGGCGCCGGAGCGCGCGCTATGCAGGGTAGCGTTCTCTACAATCTCGGGTTCGCGACGGCCATCTGCGTTGCCTGCGCCATCGTGGTGTCGTCCTCGGCTGTCTCGTTGCGGGAGCGGCAGCTCGTCAACCAGGCGCTCGACATGCAACGCAACGTGCTGGTGGCAGCCGGCCTGGCGGCCCCTGACGAGGCGCTGGAAGCGGAGGAGATCGCCGCGCGCTTCACCCCGATCCGGCAGGTCGTGATCGACGTGGCGTCGGGCGCGGCCACCGATGCCGATCCGGCGACGTTCGATCCGCGCGCCGCCGCGGCCGACCCCGGGACCAGCCGCACCGCTCCGCCCAACAACGCCGGCCTGAGCCGCGTCGCCGACCAGGCGCTGGTCTACGAGCTGCTCGACGCCGGCGGCGCGCTCGACCTCGTGGTCCTGCCGGTCCACGGCCTCGGCCTCTGGGGCCTGCTGTACGGGTTCGTGGCGCTCGATGCGGACCTCGAGACGATCCGCGGTCTGACCTACTACGAGCACAAGGAGACGCCGGGCCTCGGCGGAGAGGTGGACAACCCGCGCTGGAAGGGCCTATGGAACGGCCGCAAGGCGTTCGGCCCGAACGGAGAGCCGGCCATCGAGGTGGCGCGGGGGCTCGCGGGGCCGCCCGCGGACGACCCCTTTCGCGTCGACGGCCTTGCCGGCGCGACGATGACGAGCCGGGGCGTCACCAACATGCTGCGCTTCTGGCTCGACGAAGAGGGCTTCGGCCCCTACCTGGATGCGCTCCGCTCGCGCGGCGACGCGCGCGCGGCGACGGATGACGGCCGGGGGCGCATGACGGCCGGGGGCGCATGACGGCCGGGGGCGCATGACGGCCGGGGGCGCATAATGGCCGGGGGCGCAGGATGACCGGGGGCGCAGGATGGCAAAGCCGCGCGAGGCGCTGATCGACCCGCTCTTCAACAACAACCCGATCGCGCTGCAGGTGCTCGGCATCTGCTCGGCGCTCGCGGTGACGACGCGCATGGACACGGCGCTCGTCATGAGCGCGGCGGTCGTGGTGGTGACGATGTCGTCGAACTTCTTCGTCAGCGCGCTGCGGAATCAGATCCCGACGAGCATCCGGATCATCGTGCAGCTCACGATCATCGCCTCGCTCGTGATCGTGGTCGACCAGGTGCTCAAGGCGTACCTGTTCGAGCTGTCGAAGCAGCTCACCGTCTTCGTCGGCCTGATCATCACCAACTGCATCATCATGGGGCGCGCCGAGGCCTACGCCATGCAGAACCCGCCCGGCATGAGCCTCATCGACGGTCTCGGCAACGGCCTCGGCTACGGGGCCGTCCTGATGCTGACGGCGTTCGTGCGCGAGCTGTTCGGGTCGGGGTCGGTGTTCGGGACCACCGTGCTGCCGCTTGCGAGCGAGGGCGGTTGGTACACCCCGAACGGGCTGATGGTGCTCTCTCCGGCGGCGTTCTTCATCATCGGCCTGCTGATCTGGGCCCTCCGGAGCTGGAAGCGGGATCAGGTGGAGGCGGAGTGATGTTGGAGCACTACCTGAGCCTCGCCGTCAAGTCGATCTTCGTCGAGAACATGGCGCTCGCCTTCTTTCTGGGCATGTGCTCGTTCCTCGCCGTGTCGCGGCAGGTCAAGACGGCCATCGGCCTCGGCGGGGCCGTGATCTTCGTGCTGACGATCACGGTGCCGATGAACAACCTCATCTATGCGCACCTGTTGAGCCCGGGCGCGATGGCCTGGATGCACCCGGCCCTGGCCGACTACGACCTGTCGTTTCTCGGCTTCCTCTCCTACATCGGGACCATCGCCGCGATGGTGCAGATCGTCGAGATGGTGCTCGACCGCTTCGTGCCGCCGCTGCACGCCGCGCTCGGCATCTTCCTGCCGCTCATCGCCGTCAACTGCGCCATCCTGGGCGCGTCGCTGTTCATGGTGGAGCGGAGCTACACGCTGGCCGAGAGCACGGTGTTCGGCCTCGGCTCGGGCATCGGCTGGGCGCTGGCCGTCGTCGCCCTGGCCGGCATTCGGGAGCGGCTGCGCTACTCGAACCCCCCCGAGGGGCTGCGGGGGCTCGGCCTGACCTTCATGCTCGTGGGCCTGATGGCGCTCGGCTTCATGGCCTTTGCGGGAGTGCAGCTCTAGCCCGGGGGCGCCCACGATGATCACCGTCGCCCTTGGCGTCGCGATGTTCACGTTCGTGATCGTGTCGCTCGTCGGCCTGCTGATGGTGGCCCGGCGGCAACTCGTCGCCACCGGGGAGGTGACGATCACGGTCAACGGCGACGCGGATCGGGCGCTCCGCACGGCGGCCGGCGGCACTCTGCTCGGCACCCTCGCCGACAACCGCCTCTTCGTGCCGTCGGCGTGCGGCGGCAAGGGGAGCTGCGGGGTCTGCAAGGTGACGGTCTGCGACGGGGGCGGGGCGATCCTGCCGACCGAGCGCAGCCACGTCAGCCGCGGCGAGGTGCGCGAGGGCGTCCGCCTGTCCTGCCAGGTCAAGGTGAAGCAGGACATGGCGATCGAGATCCCGGCCGAGATCTTCGACATCCGCCAGTGGCGCTGCCGGGTGCGGTCGAATCACAACGTGGCCACCTTCATCAAGGAGCTCATCCTCGAGCTGCCGGAGGGCGAGGAGGTGCCGTTCCGGGCGGGCGGGTACATCCAGATCGAGGCCCCGGCCGGCACCTACGACTACCGCGACTATCAGGTCGAGGACGAGTACCGCGCCGACTGGGACAAGTTCGACCTGTGGCGCTACCGGGCCGTGCTCGACGAGCCGGTCACGCGAGCCTACTCGATGGCGAACTACCCGGAGGAGAAGGGCGTCATCATGCTCAACGTCCGGATTGCCTCCCCCCCGCCGCGCGCGCCGGAGGGCACGCCCCCGGGCAAGATGACCAGCTACATCTTCAGCCTGAAGCCGGGCGACGAGGTGACCATCTCCGGTCCGTTCGGGGAGTTCTTCGCCAAGGAGACGCCGGCCGAGATGGTGTTCGTCGGCGGCGGGGCGGGCATGGCGCCGATGCGCTCGCACATCTTCGACCAGTTCCGGCGCCTCGGGACGGACCGCAAGGTGTCCTTCTGGTACGGGGCGCGCAGTCTGCGCGAGGCGTTCTATATCGACGATTTCGACGCCATCGCGAGGGAGCACGACAACTTCGAGTGGCATCTCGCGCTGTCGGAGCCGCTCCCCGAGGACGAGTGGACCGGCCTGACCGGGTTCATCCACCAGGTTCTCTACGACAACTGCCTGAAGGACCACCCCGCCCCGGAGGACGTGGAGTACTACCTCTGCGGTCCGCCGCTCATGCTCCAGGCGTGCATGCGGATGCTCGACGGGCTCGGGGTGGAGCGGGACAACATTCTGTTCGACGACTTCGGATAGGAGTCTGCGCCGTAGAACGTGCCATGGAGGAGTTCGCACCCGCGCAGACTCCCAACGCGCCCGTGAGGGCGCGCTAGCGCCCGTCCCGAGCGCCCAGCAGGCCCGTGCTGCCGCGAACGCCAGCCACGCTTGCCCTCCTCGCCGCTGCGGCGTGCTCGGCCGCCCCTCCCGTGGCGATCCCGAGCGAGCGGCACACGTTTCGCGGCGCGACGATGGGGACGACGTACGCCGTCACCGTCGTCGGCCGCGGAATCGACGAGCATCGGCTCGGTGGCCTGCAGGCGGGGGTCGAGTCGGCGCTCGACGCGGTCGAGGCCACGATGTCCCACTACCGTCCCGACTCCGACCTGAGCCGCTTCAACCGCTGGCGGGACGCCGCCCCCCTGGCGGTCGCGCCGGACCTGCTCGGCGTGGTCCGCGAGTCGATCGCGATCAGCCGGATGACCGGCGGGGCCTTGGACGTGACGGTGGCGCCGCTCGTCGACGCGTGGGGGTTCGGCGCGCCCGGACCGGCTGCCGCGCCGCCGACCGATGCGGAGATCATCGCGCTCCGCCGCGACGTCGGCTATCGGCACCTCGAGGTGGACGAGGCGTCGTCGACGCTGCGCAAGCAGCGGCCCGGCTTGCGCATCGACCTGTCCGCCATCGCCAAGGGCCACGGCGTCGACCGGGCGGCGGCGGCCCTCGCCGAGGGCGGGATCACCGACTACCTGGTGGAGGTCGGCGGCGAGGTGCGGGTGCGGGGAGCGACGGAGACCGGGGCGCCGTGGCGCGTCGGGATCGAACGGCCCCGGCCCGGGCCGTCGGCCGTCCATCGCGTCATCCCGCTGCGCGACGGGGCGCTGGCGACGTCGGGCGAGTACCGCAGCTTCTACGACCTGGCCGGCGCCCGCGTCTCGCACACCATCGATCCCCGGACGGGCCGGCCCGTGACCCACCGACTGCGTTCCGTGAGCGTGCTGGCCGACCGCTGCGCGCGCGCCGACGGGTTGGCCACCGCCCTGGAGGTGCTCGGCCCCGACGACGGGTACGCCCTCGCGGCGGAGCGGGGCTGGGCGGCCCTGTTCGTCGTCGAGGACGACGACGGAACGCTGCGGGACAGGCTGACGCCCGCGTTCGGGGCGCTCGTGGGCCAGGATTCTGCGCCGTAGCACGGCGCGGAATCCTGCAGGGTTGGTTGGGTGCCGAGCGGAGCCGACAGGCGACGAATGCTGGGCTAGAATGAACCCGTGGTGCTTTTCCTGCTGACGCTCGGCGTGATCGCCGTGGCGATGCTGATCATGGCCGTGGGGCTGGCGTTCCGGTACCCGTGCCTGCGCGGCTCCTGCGGCGGCGCCGGCATCGCCGCCGCGGACGGGACCCGGCTGTCGTGCGACGCCTGCCCGCGGCGGCGGGACGACGCAGCTCCGGCGGCCGATCGGCAGGCCCGCCCCGTCGTCCTCTGGGAGCGATGAGCGGTACGCGCCCGCCGGGGGACGGGCGGCCGGACGAAGTGCGGCCGGCCTATCGTCCCCTGGACCGTTTCTGGCCGTACGCGGATCTCGACGAAGAACCTTCGGACTCCGAGCTGGCCGAGCTCGATCCCGATCTGCGCGCGGCCCTGTTCCGAAGCGAGCCGCAGCCGTTCTCCATCACGCTCAGCTTTCCGCGGTTCGAAGGGCCCGACTACGAGCGTGCGCTGGAGCTCGCGCGCGGGGCGGCCGAGTATCGTGCCGTCGGAAGCGGAGAGAGGCTTCGGCACCGGGCCCGCTACTTTCCCGGCGATGCCGCGAAGCTCCGCGACCTGTTCGAGATTGTCGGACGGTACGACGAGTGCGACGTGCTCGTCGACGATCGGCCCGTGCCCTATGCGCGTGAGTTGTGGCTGCCGCTGGTGTGGTTTCTGATTCTCCGTCCGTAGGCAGCCGGCCGTCGGCGGCCGGGCTGCCGGCCCGCGATCCGGACCGCGGGGACGGTGCGCGCCGCGCTGCGTGGAGAGGATCCGGAGGCCGACCTCACGACGGCTTGGTGACGTTGCCCGCCTGCGGTCCCTTGGGGCCGTCGACGATCTCGAACTCGACGTCCTGTCCCTCTTCGAGGGTGCGAAACCCGTCGCCCTGGATGGCCGAGAAGTGCACGAACACGTCGCTGCCCGCTTCCCGCTCGATGAACCCGTAGCCCTTCGCGTTATTGAACCACTTGACCTTGCCGATGATGCGCATTACTCGTCCTCTGACCGAAAACAAAAAAAGACCGCAACGGCGGTCTCGACGCCAACGCTGTGTCCGACGTTGAGAACCATGCTAGTCACCCTGTTTCTCCTCTGTCAAGCGACCCGCCCGCCGGTTCACGGCGTGCATTTCCGGGAGGCGACGACGTACCGATGCGTGTGCTGCTGAGCGTATCCGACAAGACGGGGTTGATCGATCTCGCACGCGGACTGTCCGACCGCGGAGCGGAGCTGGTGTCCACCGGGGGGACCGGGCGGGCGCTCGCGGAGGCGGGGCTGGCGCCCACGAGCGTCTCCGAGGTGACCGGGTTCCCCGAGATGATGGACGGCCGGGTCAAGACGCTCCATCCCGGCGTGCACGCCGGCATTCTCGCGCGGCGGAGCCGGCCGGACGACCTGGCCGCCATCGGCCGGCTGGGGATCGACCCGATCGACGTCGTCGTCGTGAACCTCTACCCGTTCGCGCGGGCGGCGGCGGCGCCGGAGACCACCTTCGACGAGCTCATCGAGCAGATCGACATCGGCGGGCCGACACTGGTGCGCGCCGCCGCCAAGAGCTTCGCCGACGTCCTGACCGTCGTCGACCCCTCCGACTACGCGGCGGTCCTCGAGGCGCTCGACCGCGAGGGCGGGCCGGCTCCCGGCTTCCGCTTCGCCCTCGCCCGCAAGGCGTTCGCCCATACGGCGGAGTACGACACGACGATCGCGGCGGCGCTCGCGGCGGTCGACACCGGCGGCGGAGCGTTCAGCCGGTCTCCGCTGGCTCTGGACACGGTCGCTCCCGATCGCCTGATCGTCAGCGCGCCGAAGCTGCGCGACCTGCGCTACGGCGAGAACCCGCACCAGGCGGCGGCGCTGTACGCCTCCGGCGAGGCCGAGGCGTGGGGCTTCGGGGAGGCGCGCCTGCTGCAGGGCAAGGCGCTGTCGTTCACGAACCTCCTCGACCTCGACGCCGCCGCCCGTCTCACGCTGGAGTTCGACGAGCCCGCCGCGGTAGTCGTCAAGCACACGAATCCGTGCGGCGTGGCGACCGGCGAGCGGTTGCGCGATGCCTACGTCCGGGCGCGCGACGTGGATCCGCTCTCCGCGTTCGGCGGCATCGTCGGCCTCAACCGTCCCCTCGACGCCGACACGGCCGAGGCGATCGCGTCGACGTTCGTCGAGTGCGTCGTCGCGCCGGACGCCAGCGACGACGCCTGCGCGGTGCTGGCAGCGAAGAAGAACCTGCGCCTCGTCACCGGGGCCTTCGCGACCGAGGGGGCAGCGGGAGCCCGCGATCGGGATGTGAGGTCGATCCTCGGGGGCTGGCTGGTGCAGGCGCGGGACCGGGTGGTCGAGGCGTCGGAGGCGTGGGACGCGGAAGCGGCGGCGGACCCCGCGCGGAACCTGCGGGTCGTGACCCGGCGCGCGCCCTCCCGCGCCGAGTGGACGGCGCTCCGTTTCGCCTGGCGCGTCTGCGCCCACGTCAAGTCCAACACCGTGATCTTCGCCCACGCGGATCGCGCTGCCGCGGTCGGGGCCGGCCAGATGAGCCGCGTCGATGCCGTGAAGGTGGCCACGATGAAGGCCGGGGGGAGCCTGACGGGGACCGTCGCCGCCTCGGATGCCTTCTTCCCCTTTCGGGACGGACTGGACGCGGTGGCGGAAGCGGGGGCGACGGCGGTCGTGCAGCCGGGCGGGTCGAAGCGGGACGACGAGGTCATCGCCGCCGCGGACGAGCACGGGTTGGCGATGGTCTTCGCCGGCCGGCGCCACTTCCGGCACTGACGCGCGGGCGGCGACGACCCGGGGCCGGTCTGCATCCGCGGAGCGCGTTGCCGGAACGCCGCCGCGGCGGTCAGTCGTGGGCCGGGCCGATCACCCCTGCGATCCGCTCCACGGGAGCGTCGCGCTCCGCAGCCGCCGGCAGCGTGATCAGCACGAGAAGCAGCATCAGGAACTCGGAGTCGCCGAAGTTGTACTCGAACATCCCCGCCGCCAGCATTGCCGTGACGGCGGCCAGGCCGGCGGCGGCGAGGGGGCGCGTGGCAGGCTGTCGGAAGCGCCGCGCGAGACTGGCGACGGCCGCCGCGACGAACCAGCCCCACAGCGCGAGCGCCGGCAGCCCCCGTTCCGCCGCGATCTGCAGCGGCACGTTGTGCAGATGGGGGTTCGTCGCGTTGACGGCGTCGTCCGGCCGGTAGGCGGCGTACAGCACCTCCACCATCTCCGGGCCGACACCGGTCAGCGGATGGTCGCGAACCATGCCGGCTCCCACCCGGACCATCGCCAGCCGGTCGCGGTTGGTCGGGTCCTGCAGGTCGAAGGTGGAGTAGACACGGTCCGTGATCGCCGCCGGCGCCACGGAGAAGCCGAGCGCCGCGAGCGCGAAGACCGCGGCCGCCAGGACCGGAGCGCGGGCCAGGCCCTGCACGTCGCGCCGCGCGACGATCTGGCTCACCCGCAGCAGAAACAGCAGGCTGATGCCGGCGGATGCGCCCACCCACGCGCTGCGGGTGAAGGTCAGGGCCAGCGCGACGCCGAGCGCCGGCGAACCCGGGCCCGGCGCGGCTAACAGTCGCCGCGCGCCGGCCACCCCGAGGACCAGCATGAGCAGTCCGGAGTAGGTCATGTAGTGGCCCATCGAGCCGAGCGGGCGCCGACCCAGGTGGTCGTACTCCAGGATGGCGTACTGGACGATGCCGATCACCGCCGTTGCGGCGCCCACCGACAGGACCACGGTGGCCAGCACGCTGGCGCGCGGGCCCCGGGCGAGCCCGTAGACCGCCGGCACCACCAGGAACAGCAGGATCTCCTTGGCGTCGACGAGGCTGTCGATCGGCTGTGCGGAGCCGGCCACCGATACCAGGGTCCAAGCCGCGTAGGCGGCGAGCGGAACGAAGAACGAGGGGACGACCGGCCGTACGCGGCCGGAGACCACGACGGCGGCCCAGAGGGCGAGCACGACCGTGAGGAGGATGGAGGCGGCGGCGATCGAGACCTGCAGCACCGCCACGAAGCCGACCAGGGCGGCCCAGCCGGCCGTGTCGAGCCGCGCCAGGGTGCCCGGCCGGGCGCTGGAGGCGCCGCCGGGGGCCGGCGCTCCGGGGCCGCCGGTGCCCGGGCCGTACACGCCGGCGGCTGCCGGATCAGGATTCGAGGGTGGCTTCGTCAAGAAGCATCACCGGGATGTCGTCCCTGATGGGATAGACGCGGCGACACTGCCTGCACTTCAGGCCGGTCTCGTCGTTGACAAGCTCGACCGGCGTCTTGCAGGCGGGGCAAGCGAGGATCTCGAGCAACTCCGGGTCGACGCCCATCGACGCGCCTCCTCGCGCGGTGCCGGGGTATGCCGTCCGCGCGCGCCACTATACCAGACCCGTCCGGCGGTCTTGTCGCCAGTCCGGACCTGTGAAAAAATCCGTCGCATGCTGCATCACTGCGTGCGTCTAGTCGGCGTGATCGGGGTGTTCACGTTCGCCGGGGCGGCGCTGCTCGGTGCGCAGCCCGTCGACGAAGCGACCCAGGCGCAAGCCTATCGGCTGTTCATGGTCGGCCTTCACCTCGAGGACGAGGGGGACCTGGACGGAGCCATCGACGCGTTGCGCGGGGCCGCGGCGCTCGACCCCGGGGCAGGCGAGCCGCTGGCCGCGCTCGCGGAGCTCTACTCCCGCTCCAGTCGCGTCGAGGAGGCGATAGCCGCCGCGACCAACGCCATCGAGCGGGAGTCGGACAACCTGACGGCTCGTCGCATCCTGGGCCTGATATACGCATCTGCCGCCTCTTCCCGCGACGGCACGCCGGAGGAGGCCGCGGAGGCGATCACGCACCTCGAACAGGCTCGCGGCACGATTCTCCCCGACCTTCAGGTGGAACTGACGCTCGCACGCCTCTACCTCCGCACGGATCAGGCGGCCAGGGCGGCGGATCTGCTGGAAGAGGTGCGGCGGGGAGGGCTCGGAGCCGGTCAGACGGCGCTCCTGCTGTCCCGTGCCTACGAGCAGTTGGGGAGGGCCGACGACGCGCTGGCCGCCCTCGAGGCGGCGGCGGCCTCCGGCCGGCCGTCGTTCCGGGTGCTGGAGCGTCTGGGCCGGCTGTACGAGCGGCGGGGACGGTGGGACGACGCCGTCGGGGCCTATCGGCGGGCCGTTGCCCGCAACGTCCGCAGCGCCAACGCGCGTCGCAGGCTCGCGAACGCGCTCGTCGCGAGCGGCGACGCGGCCGGCGCCCGGGAGGTGCTCGAGGAGCTCATCCGGATGCGGCCGCGCGACGTGGAGGGGCTCTACCTGCTGTCGGAGGTGGAGCTCGAGCTGAACAACTTCGACGCGGCGGAATCGACAGCCCGACAGCTCATCGACATCGAGCCCGACTCGCTGCGCGGACCGGCCGCGCTCTCTCGCGTGTTCGAGCGGCGCCGGGAGTTCCGGCGGGTGATCGAGACGCTGGAGCCGGCGATCGAAGCCGCGCGCCGGCGGGATGCCACCGCGCGGCAGCTCGCGGGCCTCTTCGGCCGCCTCGGCTATGCGCACGAGCAGTTGGGCGACTTCGGCCGAGCCGCGGAAGTCTACGAGGACGCGGTCGCGATGATGCCCTCCAGCCTGGCCTTCGGCGTGCGGCTGGCGCAGACCTACCTCAACAGCGATCGCCCGGCGGATGCCATGCGGGTCGTCGAGAGGGTTCGGGCCAATCACCCGGACAGCCTCGCGCTGTTCCGCCTGGAGGCGATGGTGCTGGGTGCCGAAGGGGCGCTCGACGAGGCGGCGAGCGTGCTGGAGCGCGCGCTCGAGGCGAACCGGAGCCAGCCGATTGCCTACGTGGTCCTGGCCGATCACTACAGCCGGCAGGATCGGGTGGACGAGGCCGTCGCGCTCCTCGAGTCGGCCCTCGAGCGCTTCCCGGCCGACGAGTCGGTCCTTTTCCAGTTGGGCGCCGTCCTGGAGCAGCACGACCGCTTCGCCGACGCCGAGCGCGCGTTCCGCGCGGTGCTGGACAGCGATCCCGACCACGCGCCGGCGCTCAACTATCTGGGCTACATGCTGGCGGATCGCGGCATCCGGCTCCAGGAATCGGTGAGCCTGCTGAAGCGGGCCATCGCGGTGGATCCGCACAACGGCTCGTACCTCGACAGCCTGGGCTGGGCCTACTTCAAGCTCGACCGCCTCGATCTCGCGGAGCCGCCGCTGCGGGCCGCGAGCGACCAACTACCCGGCAACTCCGTGGTGCAGGACCATCTGGGCGACCTTCTCCACCGTCTGGGGCAGCCCGCCGAGGCGATCCGAGCCTGGGAACGCGCCCTGGCCGGCGACGGGGACGAGATCAACCCCGCGGCGATCGAGCGCAAGATCGACGACGCCCGGCGCGGGCGACGCTAGCTCGCTAGTTGTCCATCTTGCGCCTGTGTCCGTCCCGCCGCCGTCTCGTGACCGGGTCGTGGGCGGTCGCCTGCATCTGGCTGGCGGCCGGCTGCGCGGCGACCCGTGCGGCCATCGATCTGCCGCAGGGGCCCGGCACCCCGTACCCCGGGCATGCCGAGGCGCTGGCGGAAGCCGTGGGCTCCTGTCGCGGGGTTCGCACGATGGAGTTCGTGCTCGCCCTTCGCGGACGGAGCGGGGAAGCGAGCCTGAGGGGCCGCGTGCGCGGCGCCGTGGCCCGGCCCGGATCGCTGCGCCTGGAGGGACTCGCGCCGTTCGGGGCGCCCCGCTTCGTGCTGGCCGCCGATCCCGAGACCGCCGCGCTCGCTCTGCCGCGCGCCCGGCAGGTCGTGCGCGGCGCGCACCCGCGCGAGATGCTGTACGCGCTGGCCGGCCTGCCCCTCGACCCCGATGATCTGCGGGCGGTCCTGACCGGCTGCGTGGTGCAGGATCCCAGTTCCACTGCGGGGCGCGCGTACGGGAGCGAGAGGATCGCCGTCGACCTCGACGGCGGGGCGACCGTGTATCTCCAGCCGGTCGGCGGAATCCTGGCGGTCGTCGCAGGCACCCGGGGGCCGCTGACCATCGCGTACGAGGGGCATGTCCGCGGATTGCCGCGCCGCGTGCGCGTGCTCGTGGACGGCGCCGGCGGGTCCGCGGGCACGGACCTGACGGCCGACCTGACGCAGGTCCGCGTCAACACGCCGCTCCATCCCGAGGCGTTTGTGCTGCGTGGCCAGGGCTACACGCCCGTCACGCTCGAGGAGTTGACCGGCCGCACCCCGCTGCGGGAACTCTCGGGCCCGGCCGATCCGCGCGGCTCGACCCCGTGAGCCGCGCCCGCATGGTCTCCTCCGCTCCGCGCTCCGAGGCGTTCCGGATCCGCATCGCCGCACCGGCCAAGGTGAACCTCGACCTCCGCGTGCTGCACCGCCGGTCCGACGGCTATCACGAGGTGCGCACCGTCCTGCAGTCGATTGCCCTCGAGGACACGGTGTCGATCCGCCGGCGGCCCGGTCCGCTGACCGTCCGGAGCCGGACGCCCACGCTCCCGCGCGATGCGGCGAACCTGGTCTGGCAGGCGGCCGCGGGCCTCTGGTCGGCCCTGGGGCGGGCGGGAGATCCGCGCGGGGCGGCGATCTCGCTGCGCAAGGCGATACCGGCAGCGGCCGGCCTCGGCGGCGCGAGCAGCGACGCGGCGGCGGCCCTCCGCGGGCTGCGCGCCGCCTGGGAGGACGGGGCCCGGGCCGTGCCGCTGGCCGAGGTGGCGGCCGCGGTCGGGTCGGACGTTCCCTTCTTCCTTCGCGGCGGGACGGTCGCCGCTGCGGGACGCGGGGAGCGCCTGCGAGCGATTCGGCCGCTCGAACCGCACTGGGTGGTGCTGGCGGTGCCGAGCTTCGGAGTCCCGACGCCGAGTGCGTACCGCTGGTGGGACGAAGCTTCCGGGGCCGGACGCTCCGGCCGGCGCCCGCCGGGGTGGCGTTCGGATCTGTCGCGGCTCCGCAACGACCTCGAGCCTGTCGTCGCGCGGCGGCACCCGGACCTCGGCGTCATGATCGCGCGTCTGCGCGGGGCGGACGCCGCGCATGCCGCCATGTCCGGCAGCGGATCGGCGGTGTTCGGGCTCTTCCGCACCCGCGAGGCCGCGCTGGCGGCGCGCACGGCGGCGCGCCGGGCCGGGTGGCGGACCCGGCTCACCCGCACCATCGGGCCGGACGAGTTCGCGCGGCGCACGCGGTTCATGCGAGACGGGAGGCGCTGACGCGGGGCGGGGCGGACCTTGCGAGGCGTCGGGGACATCGGCTAGTATCACCGATTGCGCTGGGGTCGGCGCGGCGCAGCTTGCGCAGAGCCCCGAGCGCAGCCGCGGGAGCCCCCGGCGTGCAGATGGGGCGTGGCCAAGCGGTAAGGCGCCGGACTTTGGATCCGGTATTCGAAGGTTCGAATCCTTCCGCCCCAGCCAACCGCGTCCTGCCGTCCGTTCCCCGCGGCGGCGAGGCGCGGCATCGCGCGTCTGATGAGGGATCGTGCCGACGCACAACGGTGATCTGAAGCTCTTCGCCGGCAGCGCGCATCCGACGCTCGCGGCGGAGATAGCGCAGGTGCTGGACGTACCGCTCGGTCGGGCGAGCCTGCGGCGGTTCACCGACGGCGAGGTCTCGTTCCAGATCGACGAGAACATCCGGGGTACGGACGTCTTCGTGGTGCAGCCCACCTGCACGCCCGTCGACGCCCACCTGATCGAGCTGTGCGTGATGATCGACGCGTTCACGCGCTCGTCGGCGGCGCGCATCACCGCCGTCATCCCCTATTACGGGTATGCCCGCCAGGACCGCAAGGACAAGCCGCGGGTGCCGATATCGGCCAAGCTCGTTGCGAATCTCCTGAGCGCCGCCGGCACGCACCGGGTCCTGACGATGGATCTGCACAAGGCGCAGATCCAGGGTTTCTTCGACATTCCGGTCGACCATCTCTTCGCGGCACCCGTGTTCATCGACTACCTGGCGCGGGACCGCGACAATCGGGACGTGACGATCGTGTCGCCGGACGCCGGCGGCGTGGAGCGGGCGCGCGCCTACGCGAAGCGGCTCGATGCCGACCTGGCGATCATCGACAAGCGGCGCTCCGACGACGGGCACGCGGAGGTGATGCACGTCGTGGGGGAGGTCCGGGACCGCCTGTGCATCATTCAGGACGACATCGTCGATACGGCGGGTACGTTGCAGCAGGCATCCCGCGCGTTGCGCGACGGAGGCGCCTCCCGCGTGCTGGCCTGCGCCGTGCACGGCGTCCTGTCGGGTCCGGCTCGGGAGCGGATCGACGGGTCGGTGCTGGAGCAGTTGATCGTCACCAATACCATCCCGTTGCGGGCGGGGTTCGCCGGGTCCGACAAGGTCCGCGTGCTGTCGGTGGCGCGGTTGCTCGGCCAGGCGATCCAGAGCATTCACTACGAGACGTCGGTGTCGTCGCTCTTCGTGTGACGGCGGCGGGGTCGAGGCAGCGGAGGAAGCGCGATGGAAGCGAGACTGGCGGCGGAGACCCGGGAGGCGCGCGGGAAGAACCACGCGCGGCGCGTGCGCCGCGCCGGCCGCGTGCCGGGCGTCGTCTACGGCGGCGACACGCACGGCGGGCAGCCCGTGGCCGTCGACCCGAAGGAGCTGATGCGCATCCTGCGCTCCGAGTCGGGCGTCAACACGTTGATCGAGCTGGCGCTGGACGGCGGGGACGCCGGCCGCGTGCTCGTGAAGGAGTTTCAGCTCGATCCGATCAGCAGCGACCTGCTGCATGTCGACTTCTACCGCCTGGCCATGGACAAGGCCCTCACGGTGACCGTGCCGGTCAGCCTCAGCGGCGAGGCGGTGGGCGTCAAGCTGCAGGGCGGGCTGGTCGACTTCGTGACGCGCGAGGTGCAGGTCGAGTGCATGCCGTCGGAGATCCCGGAGCACATCGAGGTCGACGTCAGCGAGCTGCGGGTGGGTGACGGGGTCCGGTTGCGGGATCGGGTCGAGGGGGTGGCGTGGACGCCGGTGAGCGACCCCGACACTCTGCTGGTGCATGTGCTGCCGCCAAAGGTCGAAGAGTCGGCCGAGGAGGCGGAGGCGGAGGGTGCCGACGGCGACGCGGAGGACAAGCCGGAGGGCGCCGACGAAGCAGAAGGCTAGGTCTGCGCCGTAGAACGGGCCGCGTGAACGGGAGGCCGCGTGAAGCTGATCGTCGGGCTCGGCAATCCCGGGCCCAAGTACCGCGGCACGCGCCACAACGTCGGGTTCGAGGTCGTGGACGAGCTTGCCCGCCGGCGGGGGCTGGCCTTCGAGAGCAGTCCAACCGACGCTCTCCTGGCGCGCGAACGAGGGCCGGAGGCGCGGGTGATGCTGGCCAAGCCGCTCACCTACATGAACCGGAGCGGCGGCGCGGTTGCGGCGCTCAGGCACTACTACCGGATCGAGCCGGGCGCGTTGCTGGTGGTGGCCGACGACGTGAATCTGGCGGTCGGCCGGCTGCGGGGGCGCCGGCGGGGGTCGGACGGGGGGCACAACGGGTTCGCGTCGATCATCGAGGCCCTCGGCAACGACGCCTTCGCCCGGTTGCGGATCGGCGTCGGGCGCGGCCGCACGGAGCGACGGCTTGCCAGCCACGTGCTGGCGCGATTCGACGCGACGGAGCAGGAGGAGATCGCGACCGCGCTGGAGCGCGCGGCCGACGCGGTCGAGGCGTTCGTGGGTGACGGTATCGATGCGATGATGAACCGCTTCAATCGCAAGAGCGAAGCGGACCAACCGGCGGACGGAGCGACACGGGAAGCGGAGCCCTGAAAGGGGAGCACTCCTTGCCACGGCATTCGCCGATGGCCGTCGAGACCGAAGGGAGAGCGATGAGCGAGACACGTCAGTATGAACTCGTATACGTCGTCAGTCCGGAGACGGACGAAGACGGGGTGGCGGGCCTCCACGCGCAGATCGCGGAAATCGTCGAGAAGCTGGGGGGCCGCATCGACAAGACCGACAACTGGGGGCGTCGCCAGTTGGCGTACGAGATCGACCGCCACCGCGAGGGCACGTACGTGCTCGAGCTGATCAGCGGATCCGGCGAGTTGGTGAGCGAGATCGACCGCCGGCTGCGCGTCAGCGACGTTGGGCGTGCGCGTCGACTCGGACCGGCGTAAGGCCCTGCGGGCGGGGGAGCGCCGTCAGGCGCGGGCCCAGCGGCGCCGCGCGGCTAAGGGCCAGCTTCCCGCGGACCGTCCGCTGGGAGAGGCGGCGGCCCCACCGGCCGCCGCGGAGGCCCAGGCCGAAGCGGGGGCGGGGGACGGCGCGCCTCAGGGTGATGCCGGGGCGCCGGCCGCGGCCGGGACGGCCGCGTCTCAGGAGGCGGCGCCTGCGCCGCAGACGGAGCCGGGTGGCGAGGTGGTGCCCGCGCCGGCGGTAGAGGCCGCCGCGGAGCCGGGCGGCGAGGCCGTGCCCGCGCCGGCGGCCGAGGCCGCCGCGGAGCCGGAGGCAGCGGCGGCGGAGCCCGAGGTCGCGGAGTCGGAGGTGAAGCCATGAGCGAAGATCGCGGCGGCCGC
>JAGWAJ010000114.1:11031-12351 GCA_021296475.1 Acidobacteriota bacterium | reverse complement strand
TACCACAACGAGGGGAACGGCCTCTTCATCGACGAGGCGCCGCGCTCGGAGGTCGGCAGCACGTCGCTCCTCACGCTGGCCTTCGGCTGTTTCTTCTTCGACTACGACCTCGACGGCCGCCCCGACATCTTCGCCGCCAACGGCCACGTTGCGGACGACATCGAGCGGGTGCAGGCGCGCGTAACCTACGCGCAGCCGCCGCACCTGTTCCGCAACCTCGGCGGCGGCCGGTTCGAGGACGTGGTCCCGGACGTGGGGCCGGCTCTCGCCGAGCCGATGGTGGCCCGCGGGGCGGCCTACGCGGACTTCGACCGCGACGGGGATCTCGACGTCCTCGTGACCGTCAACAACGGGCCCGCCCGCCTGCTGCGGAACGACGGCGGATCGGCCAACAACGTCCTGCGCGTGCGGACGGCCGGCGTCGCCTCGAACCGCGACGGCATCGGCGCCCGCGTCGAGGTGACGCTGCCGGACGGACGCGCGTCGTGGCAGCGGGTCAAGACCGGCTCCAGCTACGCGTCGCAGAGCGAGCTGGCGCTGACGTTCGGCCTCGGGGCCGCCACGGCGGTCGAGGGCGTGCGGGTGACCTGGCCCAGCGGGCAGGTCGACACCCTGGGGCGGACGGATGCGAACCGGCTCCTGACGATCCGGGAGGGCGAAGGGCTGGTCGCATCCGAGCCGATCGGAGGAGAGCGTTGATTCGGAGGAGAGCATGATGAGGAGAGTGGGGGTGAGGCCAGGCTCGTGGCGCCGTGCCGCAGGCGCGATGGCGCTACTCGGGGCGGTGGGCTGC
Organism: Acidobacteriota bacterium; assembly: GCA_021296475.1. GTDB lineage: Bacteria > Acidobacteriota > Vicinamibacteria > Vicinamibacterales > UBA8438 > JAGWAJ01. The sequence goes on along the minus strand of JAGWAJ010000114.1, from coordinate 11,558 downwards.
GCCGCGGACGGCCCGGATCCGCTGGTCCTGCGCGAGGCGGCGTACCGGGCCAACAACCGGGGCATCGCGCGCCTGGAGCAGTTCGATTACCCCGCAGCCGCGGCCGCGTTCCGCGACGCGCTGGCCATCGGCGGGCCCGGCGCCGGTTCGCCTGCCACAGGCGAGGCGCCCGCCGACACCCTGCCGATCGCCCGCCTGAACCTCGCGCTGGCGCTCTTCTACGACCAGGACCTCGAGGGCGCGGGCCGCGAAGCCGCGGCGGCGGCGGAGAGCCTGCCCGGGGCCCTGGAGCCGCCGTACCTGCTCGGACTGATCGCCCGCGCCGAGAACCGCCCCGACGATGCGCGCCAGTGGTTCGCGCAGGTGATCGACCTGGATGCCGGCGACGTCGGGACGAACATCAACCTCGGGCAGATCGACCTGGAGACGCGCGACTACGCCGCGGCGATCCCGCGCCTGCGGCTCGCCGCGGACGCGGAGCCGTTCAACGTCACCGCGGTCTACAACCTGGGGCTGGCCCTCGCCCG
>JAGWAJ010000114.1:7978-10914 GCA_021296475.1 Acidobacteriota bacterium | reverse complement strand
GCGGAGCCGGAGCTCGTCGACGCCGCGCCGCCTACCGCCACGTTCGCGGCCGCGCCGATCGATCTCGTTCCGGCGCCGGCATCCGCCGCGCCCACGCCGTTCGGCCGCCGGTTCGCGGCGTCGGAGCTCGACGCCGAAGGCGCCCGCGCTCTGGCCGCCTCGCTCGGCGGCGGCGTCACGGCGTTCGACGCGGACGCCGACGGCGACCTCGACCTCCTGCGCGTGGCGCCCGAGGGGCAGCAGTTGCTGCGCAACGACGGCTCGGGCGCGTGGACGGACGTGACCGAGGCGTCGGGGCTCGGCGCCGTGCCGCCCGACGCGATCGGCATCGGCGCGATCGCGGCCGACTTCGACAACAACCTGGCGTCCGACCTCTTCGTGCTCCGCTACGGAGGCAGCAGCCTCTACCGCAACGACGGGACGGGACGCTTCGCCGACATAACCGGCGATGCCGGCCTCCCGGTCGACCCGACCCTGCCCGGCGCCGCGGCCTTCACCGACGTCGATCACGACGGCGACGTCGACCTGCTCGTCGCCGGACTGGCCGACCTCGCGGCGACGCGCGCGACGGCCGACGCGCCGGTGCTCTTCCCGGACGAGTTCGCCCCGGCGCCGCTGCGCCTGCTGCGCAACAACCAGGACGGCACCTTCGAGGACATAACCGCCGAGGCCGGCCTGGCGTCGTCCGGCCGCGTCGTCGCGGTGGTGCCGACCGACTTCGACAACCGGCGGGACATCGACCTGCTGGTCGTCGATCACGACACCGGGCCGCGGCTCTACACCAACCTGCGCGACGGCACGTTCCGCGAGGTCGCGGGGGAGGTCGGGCTCGCCGGGGTCGGCACGGCGGCCGGCGCGATCCGGGCCGCCGCGGCGGGCGACGTGAACAAGGACGACTATCCGGACCTGGTCTTCGCCGGGGCGTCCGGGCTCGTCGTCGCCCTCAGCGACGGCCGGGGCGGGTTCACGGTGGCCCCCGGGCCGGAAGCCGCCGGCGGAGCGGCCGTCGGGCTCGTCGACTACGACAACGACGGCCTTCCCGACCTGTTCGCGTGGCTGGCCGACGGCCCCCGCCTGTTCCGCAACCTCGGGAGCGGATGGACGGACCAGACCGGGGCGGCGGCGCTGACCGCGGCCGGTGCCGGGGCGGTCCGGTCGGCGCATGCCGTGGCCGTGGCCGACCTGAACGGCGACGGCGCCAGCGACGTCGTGGCGGGCCACGCCGGCGGGCTGTCGCTGCTGGGCAACAGCGGCGAGCCGGGCAACGGGTCGCTCCGCATGCGGATCACGGGCCTCGCCAGCAACCGCACGGGTGTGGGCGCGAAGGTCCAGATGCGCGCCGGCAGCCTGCGGACGCGGCTCGAGACGTCGGCGGCGACGCCGGCCGTCGCGCCCGCCGATCTCGTGTTCGGCCTCGGGCCGCGCGAGGGGGCCGACGTGGTCCGGGTGCTCTGGCCCTCCGGGATTCTGCAGGCGGAGGCGGCCGCGGACGCGCCCGACGCCGACGCTGGAGGCGACGCCGCGGCGGACGCGGGCGAGGCGCCGCGCGTGCTGCCCTCGCCGCTGGCCGTGCAGGAGCTCGACCGCAAGCCGTCGTCCTGCCCCATCCTCTTCACCTGGGACGGGGAAGAGTTCATCTTCGTGACCGACTTCCTGGGCGGCGGCGAGATGGGCTACTGGCACGGCCCGGGCATCTACAACACGCCCGATCCCGTCGAGTACATCCGGATCCGCGGCGACCAGCTTCGGCCGCGCGAAGGCGTGCTCGAGCTGCGGGTGACGAACGAGCTCGAGGAGGTGCTGTTCGTCGACCAGGTCGAGCTGTTGGCGCTGGCGCATCCGAGCGACGTCGAGGTCCATCCGAACGAGGGGATGCCGGCCACGCCCAAGCCGTACCGCCTCCACGCCGTGCGAGACGTCCGGCCGCCGCTCCGCGCCGTCGACGACGCGGGCGATGACGTCACGGACCGCATCGCCAGGCTCGACGGACGCTACGCCGAACGGCTTCCGCTCGCGCCGTTCCGCGGCTACGCCAGGAAGCACACCCTGACGCTCGATCTCGGGCCGACGAACGGCCCGACCACGCTGCTGCTGACCGGGTGGACCGACTACGCGTTCTCGAGCGACAACGTGGCCGCTTACCAGGCGGGCCTGGCCCCGATGATGCCCATGCTCGAGGTGCGCGAGGCCGGAGGCGGGTGGCGCCCCGCGGCGGTCGACGTGGGCATTCCCGTCGGACGGCCGCAGACGATCGCGGTCGATCTCGGCGACGTGTTGCGCCCGGGCGAGCGGGAAGTGCGGCTCACGACGACCTTCCGAATCTACTGGGACCACATCCAGGTTGCCGACGGGCGGCAGGCGTGCGGACGACGCGCCTCGCGACGCGGAGCGCCGATCTCCGCCACCGCGGCTTCTCGGCCGAGGTGCATGCCGGCCACCCCGCACCGCTGACCTACGACTACGCGCGGGTGTCGAAGGTGTCGCCGTGGAAGACGATGGCCGGCCACTACACCCGGGAGGGAGACGTGCAGGAGCTGCTGGCCGCCGCGGACGACATGTTCGTCGTCGCCCGGGACGGCGACGAGGTCGCGCTCACGTTCGACGCCTCGGAGCTCGCGCCGTTGCCGGAGGGCTGGACCCGGACGTACTTCCTGCGGGCCGACGGCTACAGCAAGGAGATGGACATCAACTCCGCGATACCCGACACCGTCGAGCCGCTCCCGTTCCACGGCATGACCGGCTATCCCTACGGCGAGGACGAGCAGTACCCCGACACCCCCGAGCACCGCCAGTACCGCGAGGACTACAACACGCGCGTCGTCGTGCGCTCGGTCCCGCTCCTCGAAGCCTCCCGCTAGCCACGCTGGCGCCGAACCACCGATGCCAGCCATCCGCTCCGCGGCTGCCGCGGGTGCGCCGACCGCCACGGCCCGCGT
>JAGWAJ010000114.1:4659-7944 GCA_021296475.1 Acidobacteriota bacterium | reverse complement strand
TCGCCCCGGCTGCCGCCTACCGGCATCTGCTTCTCCGGCGGCGGCACCCGCTCGCTGGCCGCGACGGCCGGCCAGTTGCGGGGCCTCACGGCGACCGGTCTGATCGCCGACGTCGGCTATCTCGCCTGCGTGTCGGGCGGCGCCTGGGCGGCCGTTCCCTACGCCTACCACGCGGCGGGCGCCCGCGATGATGCGGAGTTGCTCGGACCCGTGTCGCCGCCCGAGAAGATCAGCCTGCGTGGTCTCGCGGCGCTGCCCGAGGCGCGCCTCGACCACCCGGCGACCGCGGGCTTCGAGCGCCACCTGGCGGCGGCCATCGCGGACGCGGACCTGCCCCGCGACCAGATCTGGACCCGCGCCGTCGGGGCGACGTACCTGGGGCCCTTCGGGCTCTTCGACCCGCGCGCGCCGGCGTGGTTCACGTCGGACGCTGCCGCCGCGGCCGCGATCACGGCCGCCAACCCGCACCTGGCGGGGACGCCGTTCCAGGCCGTGCACGGCGGCGCGTGGCGGCCGCACCTGGTGGTCAACGCCTGCCTCGTCTGGCCGCGGCTGCCGGACGGGGCGTCCGACGAGCGGCAGCGCGTGGGCTTCGAGCTCACCCCGCTTGGTGTGGGGACGCCGTGCCGCTCGACGCTGCGCGCCCCCTCCGGCGCGACCTGCGAGGTCGGCGGGGGCTACCTGGAGCCGTTCGCGTTCGGGTGCCCGGCTCCCGCGGGCGGCCCCGACGCGAGCGGGCGCGTCCGCGTCATCGCGCCGCTCCGTCCGTTCACGCTCGCCGACGCGACGGCGGCGACGAGCGCGAGCTCCATGCGGGCGGCGGCGGTCCCGTTCGTGCCGCAGGCGTGCCACTGGCCGGTCACCGCGGAGGGCGGTCGGCCCGGGCGTGCCCACTCGTTCGCGGACGGCGGCGACATCGAGAACTTCGGGTTGATCGCCCTGCTGCGACGGCGGGTCGAGCGCATCGTCGTCTTCGTCAACACCCTGCACCCGCTCGGCGAGGAAGTCAGGCCGGAGGGCGCCTCCGGGCCGGCCGGCATCGATTCCTACCTCCCCCCGCTGTTCGGCTATGCGACGGCCAAGTGCCCGCACAACCAGGTCTTCTCGCGGGCCGCGTTCGGGGGCGTCGCGGAAGCGCTGTGCGCCGCGAAGCGCCGCGGGCGGGGCGTGGTCGCGACGACGCGGCTCGCGGTGCAGCGGAACGCCTGGTGGGGAGTTGCCGGAGGCTGGGAGGTGGAGGTCTGCTGGGTCTACAACGAGCGCGCACCGGCGTGGGAGGCGCGCCTCGACGCGGAGATCCGGCGGGCCATCGAGGAGGGGCAGCCGCCGGACCCGGCGGGTCCGGTCGCCCACTTCCCGTTCTACCGGACCGAGGGCCAGAACCCGGGCTGCCTCGTCCGGTTGACCGCGCCGCAGGTCAATCTGCTTGCCGACCTGAGCTGCTGGGTCGTCATGGAGCAGGCCCCGCTGCTGCGCGAGGTGCTGGCACCTCGCTAGGGCTGGGTGGCTAGGGCTGCGGTTCGAGCGGCTCGTGGTTGTGCCAGCGGCGGATGTCGGCGCGGCGGTTGCGGCTGAGGAGAACGCGGACGTCCGAGTAGGTCTCCAACTGGAGGTAGCCCCAGAGGTCGCCGAGCACGGGCCCGCGGTCGAGCGATCCGCGCGCCTGCATGATGTTGCCCAGGATGCCCCACCAGAGGCGGACGCGGTCGATCAGCTCGAACTCGACGCGGGCCGCCTCGTAGGTCTCCTTGTCGATCCAGATCTGTCCGCGCGCCTTGTTCAGGGCGTGGTCGATGCGGCGCCGCACCGGAAGGCGGCCGGGGAGCGGCTCGAAGGAGATCCGGTAGCTCGGTCGGCCGCGGAACACCTCCTCGGCTTCGAACGCCACGTCGTACCGCGCGATCAACTCCTCGTCGAAGACGATTTCGTCGTCGTCCGGCTCGTCGTCGTTGCCGTCCTCGAGCGCGCGGCGGCGGGCCTCGCGGAAGTCGGCCTCGCGCCGCCGCTCGCCTTCCTGCTCCTCGGCGTTGAGCGGGCGGCCGTCGATGGTGAGGCGGCGTTCGTAGCGCGCCCCGTCGATGGGGACGACCTCGTAGTCGCCGGTGCGCACTTCTTCGACCCGGCCGTCGCCGTCGTAGCGCCGCACCTCGCGCGTCATCAGGCTGCGATAGCGCAGCTCCAGGCTCCCCTCTACGTTGCTGGCCGCGCGCTCGAGGGCCTGAAGAACGATGCTGCGGGCGTCGACCTCCGGGGCCGGGGTCTCGGCGGCCGCCGCGAGCGAGGTGGCGCAGAGGAGTGCAGCCGCCGGCAGCGCTGCCCGCATGCGCCCAATTGTGCCCGATGCGGCGGTCGAACGCGAGCACCCGCTCCGTCCGGGCGCGTAACAGGAGCGCCGGCGACCGGGTCGGGCCGCCCAACGGTTCCGCAGGTGTCGCGGAGCGGTCTCAGTCGATGGTGATGCCGCCGGATCCCGTGCGGAGAGTCACGCGCGGTCCGCCGCCGCGGACGGTGCCGCGCAGCCGCCCCCGCCGCGCCTCGCCGTCCATGGTGACGGGGTGGTCGCTGCGGACCGAGCCCGAGCCGGTCCGGGCATCGACCTCGAACGCCGCGTCGTCCGGCAGGTCGACCCCGATGCTGCCCGAGCCGGTGTCGAGATCCCAACCGCTGCCGGGAGACCCTGCGACCCGGATGCCGCCGCTGCCGGTGCGGGCTCGCAAGGCGGCGTCGACGCCGTCGATGCGAATCGACCCGGAGCCGGTGCGGGCGTTGACGTCGCCGCCGACCGTGTCGATCTCGATGCCCCCCGAGCCGGTCCTCGCCGTCACATCGCCGCCGACATCCGCGACACGCGTCCGCCCGGATCCGCTCCGCGCATCGACCGCGCCCGCCACGCCCTCCACGCGCAGGGCGCCGGATCCGGTCCGGGCATGCACGGTGCTGTTCGGCGGCACCACGACCTCGTAGCTGATGGAGATGCGGCGGCGCAGCGACCGGTCCAGGTGACCGACGCGCAGGTCGTCGCCGTCGAGCGACACCGGCGGATCGGCCTCGATGGCGCGCACGCGCGCCTCCACCTCGGCGGGGTTCCCGCCCGACCACCCGCCGGCCCGGCCGCGGATGCGACCGACGACGCGCGCGGTGCCGGGCTCGCCGGCCGACACCTCGATGCGCCCGCTTCCGGTGGAGACGTCGAGATGCAGGGTGTCGCTGCCGACGGCGAGGGTGCGTTCGAACGCCCCCTCGATCGGCTGCGAGGCGATCGTGGTGACGCAGCCGCCCGACAGC
>JAGWAJ010000114.1:0-4652 GCA_021296475.1 Acidobacteriota bacterium | reverse complement strand
CGTGAGGGCCGCCTTTCCGTTCGGGATTCCCGTCGGCATCCGTTCTCCTCCCCGGAGTCTCGTCACGCGTCGTCCGGGTTGGACGGAGATCGGGGCGGAGGGGTTCCGGGGAGCGGGCAGGTGAGAGTCGGGGGCAGCGGGCAGAGCCGCCCCCGGCCGACGGGCGCGCCCGCTACTCGATGACGCGAAGGAAGCCGCGAACCGCGACCTGGTCGTGTCCCGCGTCGTCGACCAGCGTCCCGAGAACTTCGTACGTCCCGACCGGCAGGCCGAACCACTCGAACACGTGCCGCCGATCGGAGGCTTCGCCATGAAGCTCGATCGTCGTGCTGCGCAGGTGAGTGCCGGAGTCGGCGACCACCCGCAATTGCCTGCTCTCCGCCGTCGGCACGATGTCGATGCTGAGCTCGACCACGCCCGTCGAGGCCATGACGAGTGGCGCGGACGCAGCAGCGTTGCGCATCTCCGCGGCGCCGGCGACCTGTTCGCCGGGCGGCAGGTGCGCGGCGGCCAGCAGCGACGCGCTGAACGCCGCTGCCAGGCCAAGTCCGAGGACGAAACGCCCTGACTCCCGCATGATCACTCTCCTTTCGGGTCGGGGGCGCCGGGGCGAGCCGACGATGACCCCGGGAAGCGCCGGAGCGACCACCGCCCGGCAACGCCAAGTTAACAGAATGTTAAATGTGAGTAAACAAGGAATTTACTCGCGGCGTACGAACCGGTCGGCCCAAGGCTGCTGCGACCGGCGATCTTGAAGGCCCGTGGCCCTTTTGGCTATTCTTTGGACGCTTCCCCCCGGGCTCCCGGGAGTCACGCCGGCGGGCGATACGGTCGGGCCGGTGGGCGATCGGCGGCGGATCGGCACTTCCCGGGACGCGCCGTCGTGCCGACCAAACGGCCGCCCGGATCGTCAATAGAGGGACGTATGGACCCCGTAGCACCCGCAGCGATGATCGAGGCAGTCGGCCTGAGCAAGTACTACGGGCCGTTCGTCGCCGTTCACGACATCTCGTTCTCCGTGCCCCAGGGGCAAATCGTCGCCTTTCTCGGTCCCAACGGAGCCGGGAAGACGACGATGATGCGCATGATCACCGGCTACCTGGCCCCGAGCAGCGGCTCGGCAACCATCGCCGGCTTCGACGTGCGCCGGGAGCGGATTGCGGCGGCGCGTTACCTCGGCTACCTCCCCGAGAACGGGCCGGTGTATCCCGACATGACGCCGCTCGATCTGCTGAAATTCATGGGGGAGGCGCGCGAGATGCCGCAGCCGTTTCGGCGGCAGCGCATTGACGAGGTGATCGAGCTCTGCGGGCTCGAGCTCGTCACCGAGAAGCCGACCGGCAAGCTGTCGAAGGGGTACCGGCAACGCGTCGGGCTGGCGCAGGCCCTGCTTCACGACCCGGCCGTGCTGATCATGGACGAGCCGACGGCGGGGCTCGACCCGAATCAGATTCGCCAGTTCCGGGAGAACATCCAGCGCCTCCGCCGCACGAAGACGCTGCTCATCTCGACGCACATCCTCCACGAGGCCGAGGCGGTCGCCGACCGCGTCCTGCTGGTCAACAGCGGGCGCCTCGTGTTCGACGGCACGGTCGACGACCTTCAGGAGGACGGCTCGCTCGAGCAGCCCTTCTACCGTCTGACCACCGGGGAGGAGCTGCCTCCCGAACCTCCGCCGGCGTCCGGGGCCGGCCCGGAGGCTCCTCCCGGCGCGGGGGCGGACGACCCTCCTCCCGGGGCCGGCCCCGAGGCTGCGGCGCCCGGAGCCGGCTGACGCAGCCCGTCGGTCGAGGATCACGCCGTCGGCACGGGAGCCGTCGGCTCTGCCTACCAGACGATCAGAATCAGAGAAGAAGGCGATGCCAGGACAGGTCAACACCGCGATGGTCGGGGCGCTCGCCCGCCGCGACCTGCGCATGTACTTCAGCAGCCCGAGCGGCTACGTGTTCATCACCCTGTTCATCTTCCTGAGCGCGGCGGCCGCGTTCTGGCAGGATCGGTTCTTCTTACGGAACCTCGCCAACCTCGATCAGCTCAACCTGTGGCTGCCGTACCTGCTGCTCTTCTTCGTCCCGGCGCTGACGATGGGGGTCTGGTCGGAGGAGAAGAAGCTCGGCACCGACGAGTTGCTGCTCACGCTCCCGGCCACCGATCTCGAGATCGTCGTCGGCAAGTACCTGGCGACGCTCGGGGTCTACACCGCCTCGGTCGTGCTGTCGCTGAGTTACGTGGCGGTCCTCTTCTACCTGGGCAGCCCGGACCTCGGGCTCATGTTCAGCAACTACCTCGGCTACTGGTTCGTCGGGGCGGCCCTGATCGCCGTCGGCATGCTCGCCTCGCTGCTGACCCGCAACGGGACCATTGCGTTCATCGTCGGGGCGCTGTTCTGCGCCGCGCTCATCGTCACCGGGATCGCGGTCGGCGCCGTGCTTCCGGGGCTCGAGCGCCCGCTCGACGCGCTCAGCGTCTACGTGCACTTCGACGACTTCGCCAAGGGGATCATCAGCCTCAGCTCCCTGGTCTACTTCGCGGCGGTCGGCACCTTCTTCCTCTACCTCAACGTCCTCGTCCTGAGCCGGCGCCACTGGCCCGCGCGGGCGGACGGCTATCCGATGTGGCTCCACCACGCGGTGCGCGCGGTGGCCATCGGCGTCGCCCTGATCAGCCTCGGCGTGATCGCGTCGCGCCTGAGCGTCCGCATCGACGTCACGGCCGAGCAGCTCCATTCGCTCAGCGACGAGACGCGGGAGCTCCTCGACGAGTTGCCCGCGGACCGGCCGGTCTTCATCCAGGCGTTCATCAGCCCGGAGGTGCCGGAGCCGTTCGTGCAGACGCGCTCGAACCTGGTCAGCATCCTGGAGGAGATCGACGCCCTCGGCGGGTCCCGGGTGGAGGTGCGGATCCAGGACACGCAGCCGTTCACGGACGCGGCGCGCGAGGCCCGCGAGACGTTCGGCATCCTGCCGCGGCCGATCCGCAACGTGTCGACGGCGCGCTCGGAGGTGGAGGAGGTGTTTCTCGGCGTCGCGTTCACCTGCGGGGCCGAGGAGCAGGTGATCGGCTTCTTCGACGTGGGGCTGCCGGCCGAGTACGAGATCATGCGCAGCATCCGGGTCGTGGCCCGCACGGCCCGCAAGCGGATCGGCGTCGTCGCCACGATGGCGAACCTGTTCGGCGGCATGAACTTCCAGCAGAGCCAGTTCACGCCGCAGTGGTCGGTGGTCACCGAGCTCCGGAAGCAGTACGACGTCGTCGAGATCAGCCCCGAGCAGCCGATCACGCAGGACGTCGACGCGCTGCTGGTGCCGCTCCCGTCGTCGCTGCAGACCGACGAGCAGGGCTTCGTCGCCGACTACATCCGCTCCGGCAAGCCGGCGCTCATCCTGGTCGACCCGCTGCCGGCGGTGAACCCGACGCTCTCGCCGACCGAGTGGGTGGGTGACGGCAACCCCTTCACCTACCCGCCCGGCCAGCCCCGGCCCGGCCCGCGCGGCAACGTCCGGCAGTGGCTGATGGACCTCGGGGTGGAGTGGGAGCCGACGCGCGTGCTCTGGGACAGCTACAACCCGCATCCCGAGCTGGCGCACATGCCGGAGGACGTCGTCTTCCTCGGCCCCGGCAACGAGAACCCGGACACCTTCAACGCCGGCGCGCCGATGACCGCGCAGCTCCAGGAGCTGGTCTTTCTCTTCGCGGGGTCGCTCGATGCGGTCGAGGACGCGCGGTACGAGTTCGAGCCACTGCTCCGCACGGGCACCGCCTCCGGCAGCAACGGGTACTTCTCGCTGGTGCGCAGCACGTTCTTCGGACCGCAGGTGAATCCCAACCCCCCGCGGCAGCCCGATCCGGACGACCACGTGATCGCCGCGCGCGTCCGGTTCGCGGGCGACCCCGCGGCTGCCGCCGACGAGGCGGAGGAGGCTGCGGCAGAGGAGGCTGAGGCTCCGGAGGGTGCAGACCCGCAGTCTGACGACGCTGGCGCGGAAGTGGCCGGAGCCGCAGCAGCCGAAGCCGAAGGAGCCGAAGCAGGGGAGGCGGAAGCCGACGATGCCGAGGTCGAGGGTGTGGCCGTCGAAGGCGAGGACGCTACGGCTCCCGACGAGAGTGACGCGGAGTCGGCGGCGGAGTCGGACCCGGACGAGGAGGCTGCGGCCCCTGCGGACGAAGGGACCGAGGACACGCCTTCCGCCGCAGCTCCGGCTGGGGACGAAGCGGAACGGGAATCGGACGGCGGGGATGGACAGGCGCGCGGCGCCACGGAGGCGGGTGAAGGCGCATCCGCCCCGGGCGCCACGGAGGCGGCGGAATCGACCGGCGTGAACGAGCAGACCGAGAGCGCAGAGGTGGAGACCGCCGGCGACCCGGACACGGCCGCCGAGGCGCCGGAGGCTGCCGCGGAGCCCGCGGGCGAGCCGCAGACGCCGGCCGAGCCGGGCGCACCAGCGGCCGAGCCGGCCGCGGCAGCGGCCGAGCCGGCGGGCAGCCCGGATCAGACAGACGCTGCGGCAGGCGACGATGCGCCGGTCCAGGGTGCGGCCGAAGCGGCGGAGTCCGGCGAGACCCAGGCCACCGGGCCGGCGACCGCGGAGGCCGAGGTCGCCGCGGGCTCGCCGGCGGATGACGCTTCCGAAGCCGAAGCCGAAGCCGAAGCC
>JAGWAJ010000023.1 GCA_021296475.1 Acidobacteriota bacterium | reverse complement strand
CGCTGAAGGAGCAGCTCGACGCGGGCGCCGAGTTGCTCCTGATCGACGTCCGCGAGGACCACGAGATCGCCAGCGGCTCGATGCCCGGCGCCATCCACATCCCGGTCGGCGAGCTCGAAGCCCGCATGCCCGACATCCCGAAGGACGTACGGCTCGTCTTCTTTTGAAACGCCGGAGGGCGGAGCTCCCGGGCTGCGGAGCTCTTCAGGTCTCAGGGGTACGACGCCGGCGAGTTCTGTGCGCTGAACGACTGGAAGGCGAACGGATACGAGGTCGGCGAGACGGCGCGTCCCGCGGACGGACCGATCCGTCCGGCGCGCTGATGCGAGAAGCGGCTTCGGTCTCGGCTTCGGCAACCGTGCGGCCGGCCGCGCACGGTAGGTCGACGGCGATTGGGGAGCAGGCGGTGCCGACGCCTTGCGAGGAGGAGGCACCCCGCACCGGTCGCTGGGCACGAGTCGGCGTGGTGCTGATGGTCTCGTCGCTGCCTCTCTGGCCCACGCTTCTCGCCATCCCGTTCCTGCCGCTCAGCCTCGCCATGCAGGGAGCGGTGGCGACAGGCATCATCGTCGTCGCCGAGGTCGCCTTCTGGGGCGGCGCGGCGCTCGCCGGGCCGGCGGCGGCCCGTCGGGTGCGTTCCTGGTGGCGCCGTCGGCCGAAGTCGTAGGAGCCGTCCGTTGACGATTGGCGGGCTGGTCCCGCCGCGTCGCCTCGAAGCGACTGGCCAGCCGCCGACCTCGACCGCGGCAGCGTTGGGCGTCCGCGGGGCGTGCGACGCGGCGGTCAGTCGAGGACGGCGCGCACCGCGTCGGCGAGCGTCGCCACGAGGCGTTCGATCTGCTCGCTCGTGATGACGATCGGGGGCGCCAGCACGTAGGTGTCGCCCTTCACACGGCTCACGAGCCCGCGATCGAGGGTCTCCCGCAACACCGCGGCGCCGACGCCGCGCTCCGCGGGGAAGGGGCGCTTCGACGCCCGATCCTGCACCAGCTCCACCGCGCACATCAGGCCCTTCCCGCGGATGTCGCCGGCGTGCGGGTGGTCGGCGAGAGCGGACCTCAGCCGTCCGAGAAGCTCCTCGCCCTTGGCCGAGGCCTGCTCCGGGAAGTGCTCGTCCTCGACAATGTCGAGCGTACGGAGCGCCACCGCGCAGCCGACGGGATGCGCGCTGTAGGTGTAGGCGTGCATCCAGGGCCGCCCGGCCTCGTCGAGCGTCGCCGCGATCGCGTCGCTGACCCCGATGCCGCCGAACGGGAAGTAGCCGGAGGTGATGGCCTTGGCGAACTGCACGATGTCCGGCTCCACCCCCCAGTGGTCGAGCGCGAAGAGGCGCCCCGTCCGGCCGAAGCCGGTGATGACCTCGTCGGCGACGAGCAGGACGTCGTAGCGGTTGCAGATCTCGCGGATGCGCGGGAAGTAGTCGTCCGGAGGCACGATCACGCCGCCCGCTCCCTGCACCGGCTCCGCGATGAACATCGCCACGGTCTCGGGCCCCGCCTCGAGGATGGCCCGCTCGAGCTCGTCGGCGGCCGCCACTCCCTGGCTGCGGCCCGGCGGCGCCTCGTAGCGGTAGGGATCGGGGCAGGGGATGTGCAGGAACCCGGGCACGCGCGGCTCGAACAGCGGCCAGTAGGCGCTGAGGCCGGTGGCGCTCATCGCGGCCAGGGTGACGCCGTGGTAGGCGTTGATGCGCGAGATGACCTTCGTCTTGTCGGGGCGCCCGCGCAGCTTCCAGACCGCGCGCGCCATCTTGATGCTGCTCTCGGTCGCCTCGCCGCCGCCGCTCGTGAAGAAGAAGCGGTTGATGGACCGGTAGCAGATCGCCCCGAGGCGCTCCGCCAGCTCGATCGCCCGCGGGTTGGAGTTGCCGGTGTAGCCGGAGGCGTACGCGAGCGTCGACGCCTGCTCGCGCATCGCGTCGGCCAGCTCCGACCGGCCGTGGCCGGCGGTGACGTTCCAGAGCCCGGCCAGTCCGTCGATGTACTCCCGGCCCTCGGCGTCGGTGAGGAGGGCGCCGGCTCCCCGCACCCAAACGCGGGCGTTGCGGTGCGCCGAGCCGTCGTGCAACGGGTGGATGAGGTGGGCGGCGTCGCGCGCCAGCAGGTCGGCGCTCGTCGGCGGCGGCGGATGGACTTGGGCCATTGGCCGACCGTACCAGGTTCGCGGGATATCGATCAATCGACCGTCGCTTCCGGCGGATCCCGGCTGCGCGCCGCGAGGCGCGGCACGGGGCGCCGAGGTCGGCACGCTCCTCGCGACGCGGTGGCCAATCCGCTAAGATGTCCCACGGCGCGAGGGCAGGGATTTCTCTGTACACGCGGGACCGAGGAGGCAGAGCGATGCAACGCAACGGTATCGTGGCGGTGTTGGCATTGGTGGTGCTCGCCGCTGGCGTGTCGGCGTGGGCCCAGGACGTGACGAAGTTCGTCCGCTACGAGCACGAGGGCACGGTCTCCTACGGGATCCTCGAGGGCGAGACGATCCATCAGCTCGCGGGCGACGTGTTTGCCGCCCCGGAGCGCACCGGCGCCACGGTGGCGCTCGGCGACGTGACGCTCCTCGCGCCGAGCGACCCGCAGAAGGTGGTGGCGGCCGGCCTGAACTACCGCAGCCACCTCGGCGGGGCGGAGCCCTCGGAGTACCCGGGGCTGTTCGACAAGCACGCCACGTCGCTCATCGGGCACGGCGCGGAGATCACCTACTACGAGGACGCGACCAATCTCCACTTCGAAGGGGAGATGGTGCTGATCATCGGCAAGACCGCACGCAACGTGTCGGTCGAGGACGCCCCCGACCACATCTTCGCCGTCGCCCCCGGCAACGACATCAGCGAGCGCGTCTGGCAGGGCGGCGACCTGCAGTGGTTCCGCGCCAAGGGCGCCGACACGTTCGGGCCGGTCGGTCCGGTAATGGCGCGCGGCGTAAACTACGACGACCTGCTGCTCCAGACCCGCGTGAACGGCGAGACGCTGCAGTCGCAGCGCACGTCGGACCTGCTGTTCGACTCGTCGTTCCTGGTCAGCTACATCAGCCGCTACGTGACGCTCGAGCCGGGCGACATGGTCTTCACCGGCACGCCGGGAACGACGTCGGCGATGGAGCCGGGCGACGTCGTCGAGATCGAGCTCGAGCACGTCGGCATCCTGCGCAACACCATCGGCCCCAAGGGGGGCCGGACCACCAACGACAACCAGTAGCGTCGGCCGTCCGAGCCGCGGCGCGCCGGGGTCGGCCCTGCCGCCCGCGAGGGAGCAGGCACGGAAGGGGAGCGAGCAGCAGATGACGAAGCGGGTGCAATCGAGGACGGCCGTCACCGCCGTCGCCGCCCTGGCGGCGCTGGCGGTCGGCATCGCCCCGGACGCCGCCGCGGCGGCCGAGGACGTCACCTACACGGCGGACGTCGCGCCGATCCTGTACGAGAATTGCCTGGTCTGCCACCGGCCGGGACAGGTGGCGCCGATGGCGTTCCGCGACTACGCGGAGACACGGCCGTGGGCGCGCGCCATCAAGGACAAGGTGGTGTCCGGCGAGATGCCGCCCTGGTTCGCCGATCCGCAGTACGGCGCGTGGCTCAACGACCGCCGGTTGAGCCAGGCGGAGGTCGATACCATCACCGCCTGGGTCGACGCCGGGGCGCCTCTCGGCGATCCGGCCGACCTGCCTGAGCCGCCCGCGTTCTCCGACAACTGGGCCCTCGGCGACATGGGCGATCCGGATCTCATCGTCCCGATGCCGGTGACCGTCGAGGTGCCGGCGGACGGCGAGCAGGCCTACCAGCAGTACTACGTGAAGAACGAGCTGCCCGAGGACCGGTTCATCAAGGGGATCGAGGTGCGTCCGGGCAATCGGGCCGCCGTGCACCACGCCGTGATCGACATGGCGAGGCTTCCGCCTTGCACCCAGCTCGATGTCCGCGGCCAGATCGAGCCCGTCGACGGCTGCGAGCGGGACGACGGCGGCCAGCAGTTCGTCTTTGCGCGCGAGAGCTACAAGCTGATCGGCTACGCACCCGGCAAGGGTTTCCAGCGCTATCGCCCCGGTACGGGCAAGCGCATCAGCCCCGGCTGGTACTACCGCTTCGACCAGCACTACACGCCGATCGGCACGCCCCAGACCGACCGCACCGAAATCGGGCTGTGGTTCCACGACGAGGCGGTCGAGACCGAGATGATCCAGAAGATGGTGAGCGGCAGCGGCGCGTTCATCGCCGAGGACGTCGAGGTCGTCGCCGCGCCGGGACAGCGCCGGCCGCGCGTGCCGAACATCCCGCCGCACGCCGGCGACTGGAAGCTCGTCGCCACGACGCCGTTCACCGAATCGGTGACGCTCTTCGCCCTGGCTCCGCACATGCACCTGCGGGGCAAGGACATGAAGTACGTCCTGGTGCGCCCGGACGGCTCCGAGGAGACGCTGCTGAGCGTGCCGAACTACGACTTCAACTGGCAGCTCTTCTACGAGCTCGTCGAACCGATCGAGATCGAGGCGGGCAGCAAGCTGATGACAATCGGCCACTTCGACAACTCGATCCGCAACCGCTACAACCCGGCCCCGGACCGCGAGGTCTTCTGGGCCGAGCAGAGCTGGGACGAGATGTTCAACGGGTTCTACGAGTACTCGGTGGCCATGCCGGCGAAGCCGCAGACCGAGAACTGAGGACGCGCTCGCCGGTCCGGCGCCCGGGTGGCGTCGGGCCGGCGAGCCCATTGGGCTTGCGGTCTGCCACCACCATGAACGTGACCTGACGGGGGCGTAGCCTGACATGCATCGGCGCTCTCTCCTGCCGCTCGCCGGCGCCGTCGCGGCACTGATCCTCGTGGGCCTGCCCGCGGTCGCCGGCGCGCACCCGATGGACACGCAGAACGCCGCGTTCGTCCAGGGGGTCGACGGTCCGGCGCCCGGACCGTTCGTCTACCTCGGCGCCAAGCACATGGTGACCGGCTACGATCACCTGCTGTTCCTCGTCGGCGTGATCTTCTTCCTCTATCGCCTGCGGGACGTCGTGCTCTACGTCAGCCTGTTCACGCTCGGCCACAGCGTGACACTGCTCGCCGGCGTTCTCGGCGGCCTGGAGGTGAACGCCTACCTCATCGACGCCATCATCGGACTGTCGGTCTGCTACAAGGCATTCGAGAACATGGGCGGCTTCGAGCGCGCGGTCGGCTTCCGGCCGAACACGCGCGGCGCAGTGCTCGTCTTCGGCCTCTTCCACGGACTGGGCCTGGCGACGAAGCTGCAGGAGTTCACGGTGACCGACGCCGGTCTCGTGGCCAACATCCTGAGCTTCAACGTGGGCGTCGAGATGGGGCAGATCCTGGCCCTGACCGCCGTCCTCATCGGTATCACGATCTGGCGCACGCGTCCGAGCTTCGTGCGCCACGCGTTCGTCACGAACGCCGTGCTCATGGGCGGCGGGTTCGTCCTGACCGCCCAGCAGCTCTTCGGGTACGTCTTCTACCCCTGACGGAGACACGTTCTACCCCTGACGGAGACACGATGGCCGACGGATCGTCGCCTCCCGGCGCGCCGCCAATCTCTGTGCGGAGAATCGGCCTCGCCGCACTCGCCTCGTTGATCGCCGCTCTGCTGGTCTTCGCGGGCGCCGTGCTGCCCGCGGAGTACGGCGTCGACCCGCTCGGGACGGGCAGTCTGTTCGGCTTCCTTGCGCTCGCGCAGGTGGCCGCGGTCGCGGCCGAGGAGGACGAGTATCGGACGGATGCGGTGGAGTTGACGCTGCGACCCGAGGAGTGGGTGGAGTACACCTACCGGATCGGGGAAGGGAGCACCATGCTCTACTCCTGGCGCGCCACCGGGCCGCTCGCCTACAACCTCCACAGTGCGCCCGATGGGGCCCCGGCCGGCTACGCGGAGAGCTTCGACGCCCAGGAAAACGACGTCGCCCACGGCAGCTACACGGCCCCGTTCACCGGCGTCCACGGCTGGTACTGGGAGAATCTCGGCTCCACGGACGTGACGATCACCTTCAGCAGCGCCGGCTTCTACGGAGATGCCCACGTAGTGCGGGACCGGGCCGACGGCTACCGCACCCTGATGGACACGCGAGGCAACCCGTTGCCCGAAGGGTCGAACTGAAGGCCTGACGCACCACCCGAGCGGGCGGCCCAGCGCTCGCCGCGTGGTCCGGCGACCCCGCCAGCCGCCACCCGCGCGGGCGTCCCGGCGCTCGCTGCGTGGTCCCGGCGCCCCGCCAGCCGCCTCCGACCCCGCGCCGACGGTACTGCACCCCCATAGTACGATTCGGACGATGTCCGCCACTGCGCACGAGGTGCTGCGCCGCGTCTTCGGCTACGCCGGATTCCGTGGACAGCAGGAGGCCATCATCGCTCACGCGATCGCGGGCGGCGACAGCCTGGTGCTGATGCCGACCGGTGCCGGCAAGTCGCTCTGCTACCAGGTCCCGGCCCTCGTGCGGCCCGGCACCGCGCTCGTCGTCTCGCCCCTCATCGCCCTGATGCGCGACCAGGTGGCCACGCTCCGCCAGGCCGGAGTGCGCGCAGCGTGCCTCAACTCGACGCTCGCCTACGGCGAGGTGCGCGACATCGAGGGGCAGCTTCGCGCCGGCGAGCTCGATCTGCTGTACGTGGCTCCCGAGCGCCTGCTCGGCGACCGGACGCTCGCGCTGCTCGACGACGTCGACCTCGCACTCGTCGCGGTGGACGAGGCGCACTGCGTCTCGCAGTGGGGGCACGACTTCCGGCCCGAGTACCTCCAGCTCTCGGTCCTCGGCGAGCGGTTTCCGGAGGTGCCGCGGATGGCGCTCACCGCGACCGCCGACGAGCCGACCCGGCGTGAGATCCTCGATCGGCTGCGGCTCGGGTCCGCGCGCGTGTTCGTCAGCGGCTTCGACCGGCCGAACATCCGCTACCGCGTCGTGCCCAAGCAGAACCCGCGGGAGCAACTCGCGCGTCTCCTCGCGACCGAGCACGCGGGCGACGCCGGCATCGTCTACTGCCTGTCGCGCCGGCGGGTGGAGGAGACCGCCGCCTGGCTGGGGGAGCGCGGCATCGACGCACGGCCCTACCATGCGGGCCTGGACGCCCGCGCTCGCGAGGCAAGCCAGGACGCGTTCATCCGCGGCGAAGGGGTGGTGGTCGTCGCGACGATCGCCTTCGGCATGGGCATCGACAAGCCGGACGTCCGCTTCGTCGCCCACCTCGACCTGCCGGGGAGCCTGGAGGCCTACTACCAGGAGACCGGGCGTGCGGGACGCGACGGGCTGCCGGCCACGGCCTGGATGGCCTACGGGCTGCAGGACGTGGTCACGCGGCGGCAGATGGTCGACGGCTCGGAGGCCGGAGACGCCCGCAAGCGGATCGAGCGGCGCAAGCTCGACGCCATGCTCGGCTACTCGGAGCTCGCCACGTGCCGGCGCCGGTCGCTGCTGGCGTACTTCGGGGAATCGCCGCCCGAGCGCTGCGGCAACTGCGACAACTGCCTCGATCCGCCCGAGACGTGGGATGCCACCGAGGAGGCGCAGAAGGCGCTCTCGTGCGTCTACCGAACCGGCCAGCGGTTCGGCGTGGCGTACGTCGTCGACGTTCTGCGCGGCAAGGGCGGCGACCGGGTGCAGCGCTTCGGGCACGACCGGCTGCCGACGTTCGGCGTGGGCGCCGGCCGCGACGCCGCCGAGTGGCGGTCCATCCTCCGCCAGCTCGTCGCTCGCGGTCTGCTGCAGGTCGACGTGGACGGCTACGGGGCGCTCCGGCTGACCGGGGACGCCCGCCCCGCGCTCCGCGGCGAGGTCGCCATCACCCTCCGCCGCGACGCGCCCGCCCCGCGCGCGCGGAGGCCGCGGGACGAGTCGGGCGCGGCGACGGAGCGGCGCCGCTTCGTCGCCGACGCCGCCCACCAGGCGCTCTTCGACGCCCTGCGCGCCCTCCGTCGCGAGCTCGCCACGAGCCAGGGCGTCCCGCCCTATGTCATCTTTCACGACGCGAGTCTCGTGGCCATGGCCGAGCGCCGTCCGCGTTCGCTCGAGCAGTTCGCCGCGATGCCCGGCGTCGGCGCCGCGAAGCTGGATCGCTACGGAGAGACATTCCTGGAAGTCATACGCGCGCACGGGGACAGGGTGGAGGCGGCCGCCTCGGAACGCCCGAACGCCGGCTCGGTGTAGCTATGGTCATGGCAACCTCGGCGAGACTGGCTCGCCGAGGCCGCGCGACGCTCGCGACGGAGACGGTCCGGGTCGTGGGTCGGCCAGCATGATCTCTGGGTGACGGCGTCCTGCGTGGCAAAGCGGACGGGAAGGGAACGGAGACATGCCGATCCGGATCGAGAGTGCCTCCGAGGAGCACCTGGTGGGACTCTGCCAGGCGATCGAGGCGGTCGCTCGGGAGCGGCGCTACCTGGGCAACGTGGACGGCTTCCCGCTCGACGAGGTGCGGCAGTTCGCCTCCGCCCTTGCTGCGGGCGGCGGCGTGCAGCTCGTTGCGGTCGACGACGACGGCAACGTCGCCGGCTGGTGCGACATCCGGCGCAACCCGTTCGAGGGGTTCCGGCACGTCGGCACGCTCGGCGTCGGACTCCTCTCCGCCTACCGCGAGCAGGGCCTGGGACCGAAGCTGCTCGCACGGACGATCGAAGCTGCCGCGACGGCGGGCATGCAGCGGATCGAGCTGGAGGTGTTCGCGTCGAACACGCGCGCCGTGCACGTCTTCGAGAAGGCCGGCTTCGTCCGGGAGGGGCTCAAGCGCCGCGCCCGCCTGCTCGACGGCGCGGATGACGACGTGGTCTGCATGGCGCTACTCCTGCCCGCCGCCGAGCACGGGCACTCGCCGGCAGGCCGTCCAACGCCTCCAGCACGCGCGGATGCCTGATCCGTCATGACGCGTGCCGGAGCACCCCGTCCGGAAGCGAGTCGCCGTCTGCCGACCGTGCAGTTCACCGCTCATGGCGCCTGGACGTCCGGCGCCACCTGGAGCACGAGGTGCGAGGGGTGCAGGTCGTCGTGCAGCACGCGCTGGGCCGCGGTCTTCAGCTCGGCTCCCTCTCCGAAGGCGGTCGCGGTGTTCGGGTTGCGGTCGAAGTGGGGGAAGTTCGACGAGCTGATCTCCAGGCGAATCCGATGCCCTCGCCGGAACACGGTGGCGGTGTAACCGAGGTCGATCGTGTAGTCGTGGACCGCTCCCGGCGTCAGCCACGACTCGCGGTAGTCGGAGTTGCGGAAGCGCGCCCGGATGATTCCCTCGGAGACGTTGTGGGCGTAGCCGTCGAGGTGGACGTCGACCAGCTTGGCGGTGAAGTCGGTGTCGGGGGCGGACGACGCCGCCCACAGCTCGACCCGCACCGGGCCGATGACGGTCAGGTCTTCCTCGAGCGGCTCGCTCGTGTAGACCAGCACGTCCCCGCGCCGCTCGACCGCGCGTTGATCGAAGGCCCCGGACGCCAGCATGTCGTTGCGGCAGCACATGTTGCCGCCGACGGTCGGAACCGGTTCGCGGGGGTCGTAGACGTACGCGTCGGCGGGGCCTTCCGGCCCGGCGGAGGCGAGCAGGCCGTCGCCGGCGATCGAGTTCGCGCGGCCGCCGCTTCGCAGATAGAAGCGGGACTCGACGGAGCCGGGGAGTGGGAACTCGTCCGCCGAGATCCAGAACCCACCGCCGGCCGTGCCCTCGTCCGGCGGGGTCATCACGAAGAGCCGGACCGGGGGATCGTCCACGACGCCGTTGTCGATCCCCTTCAACCAGTAGTCGAACCAGCGGGCCCACGCCGCGTTCAGGTCGAACGCGTTGTCGGGGCCGAAGTCGATCTCCCCGGCCGTCGTGTCGGCGGGGCAGGCGTGACAGAGCGCGCGCATCACGAGCTGCGTGCCGTTCCGCGCCGCCTCCGAGCCGGCCTCGTCGCGCATCCCGAGGAAGTTGCGGACGGTCCCCTCCTGGAAGACGTCGTACCAGCCGCCGGTGATGAGCGCCGGCACCTGGATGCTCGGGTACTTCGTCTCGACGTCGAGGGCGCCCCAGTAGTCGTCGTAGCCGGGGCGGGCGAGCCATTCGTCGTAGTAGGCGGCGATGTTGCCGTTGCGCCGGAAACCGGCGAAGTCCTTGAGCGGCATCCGCCAGAGCCAGTCGTCGAGGAGCTTCGCGCGCCCCTCCGCGACGAACGCCTCGACCTCCTGAAGCACCTGCTCCCGCGGCAGGCCGGCGGCTTCCAGCCTCCGCTGCAGCGTGTCGGGGGCCAGCGTCTGCGCGGTCCAGCTCTGTGCGAACCAGAGGTCGAACGCGCCGCCCTGGTAGGTCCAGCCCTTGTGGTAGTCGGACGAGCTGTAGTGCGGCGCGATGGCCACCAGGTGCGGCGGCTGCTCGACGGCGGCCTGCCACTGCGTCAGGCCGACGTAGGAGCCGCCGATCATGCCGACCTTGCCGTTCGACCACGGCTGGGCGGCGGCCCATTCGACGGCGTCGTAGCCGTCGCGGGCCTCCTGCCGCATGGCGTCGAACTCGCCCTCCGAGCGGTAGCGGCCCCGCGTGTCCTGGTTGAGGGTGGCGTAGCCGCGCTCCGCGAAGTAGCGGCCGACCGCCGTATCGCAGTCCGTCCCGGGAGCCGGCGACCGGCGGTTATAGGGCGTCCGCTGCAGGATGACCGGGAACGGGCCGTCACCCGGCGGCAGGTACACCTCGGTCGCGAGCCGAACCCCGTCGCGCATCGGCGCTTGCTCGAGGCCGCAGGTGACACCGGAGTCCCCGCTCTGCACACTCCGACGCGCCGGCTCCGCGCCGGCCGGACCGGCCAGGGCGGCGATGACGACGGCCGCAGCACCGACGGCCGCCGTTCCGTGATTCGTCATGAGGCGCTCTCGCATCGTCAGATCCTCCGCCGGCCCGAGCCGGATACCCGCGCGCCGCCATCCGCCGACCTTCGGCCCGCACCCGCCGTCGCCTGGCCGACCCATCGTCGCGTGAGGGTTCCGCTCGGTGCGCGACCCCAAACGAACGCCCCAGGAGCTCGTGCCGCGGAGCTCACTCCGGCGCGTTCCAGGGCGCGAGCTCCTATACGAGACGCAGCCCCTCGCCAACAATCGCGCGAAACAACGGGTGTCCTTCCCGGCGCCGCCGCTCGAACGAGCTCGGCGTCACGACAATCGGCTCGATCGGCAGCGTCGTGCGCCGCAGCACCTCGCCGATCCGGTCGAAGACGCGCCCCGGCAGCTCGCCGACCACCAGCAAATCGATGTCGCTGCCTTCGTGTTCCACCTGCCGGGCGAACGAACCGAACACGTAGATCGCGTCGATCTCGTAGTCGCGGCGCAACCCGGCTGCCAGGCGCCTCAGGTCGAGTAGGACCTGCGCACGCGCGCCAGGATCAAGCGAGCGGACCGCAGACAACGCTCCGCATCCTTGTCATCGTAGTAGGCCGATGGCGCCGTCTCCACATCCAGCCCGTTGGGATAGCGGGTCGGGATGTAGTGCTGGTCGAGCAATCTCGCATCGTCATCGAGCTCCCCGAACTCCGCGTCCGTCGCCGCGGCCTCCCGCACGAGGCGGCGCAGGCTGTGGGTGACGATGCTCGTCCGACCGCGCGCGTAGAGCACTGCCTTGAGCGCCTTCTCTCCCGCCTGCTGCGCCTGGAAGCACGCCCATTCGTGGTGTCCGGTGGCTGCGCTGTCCTCCGCCGCGGCCAGGTCGGCGCGCGCCTGCTCGAGCCATGTCCGCGCCAGAACGTCCCGGCCTGCCACCGCCTTACGATGACACGGCGCGCCGCCAGTGAACAGGGCCCGCAGACACGCCGTGCCGGCGCGGGCGACACCGCTGGAGGGGAACTACTGCGTTCCGATGGCGGCGCGGCCCTGCCGCAGCACGTACTTCTGGATCTTGCCGGTGGCGGTCTTGGGCAACTGGTCGACGAACGACACCTTGCGCGGGGCCTTGAAGTGCGCCATGTGCTCGCGCGCGTACGCGATGATGTCGTCCGCGGCGCACGACGCGCCGTCGTTCACCACGACGAACGCGTGCGGGGTCTCGCCCCACCGCTCGTCGGGGACGCCGACGACGGCGATCTCGCGCACCGCCGGGTGGCGCATCAGCACTCCTTCGACCTCTACGGAGGAGATGTTCTCGCCGCCGCTGATGATGACGTCCTTGAACCGGTCGCGGATCTCCAGGTAGCCGTCCGGGTGCACGACGGCGGCGTCCCCGCTGTGGAACCACCCCCCGCGCATCGCCTTCGCCGTGGCGTCCGGGTCGTTGTAGTAACCGGCCATGACGACGTTGCCGCGCACGACGATCTCGCCCAGCGTCGCGCCGTCCCGCGGCACCTCGGCGTCGTTGTCGTCGACGACGCGCAACTCGCCCGAGGTGATGAGCTCGACCCCCTGCCGGGCCTTGAGCGTCGCCCGCTCCGCCGCGGGCCGCTCGCGATGCTCCGGCCGGGGTTCGCAGACGGTGATGAACGGCGCCGTCTCGGTGAGGCCGTAGACGTGGATCAGCTCCCACCCGAACTCGTCCTCGACCCGCTGGATGGTCGCGGCGGCCGGCGGTGCGCCGGCCGTCATCACCTTGACGCCCCGCCGAACCTCGCCGCGATCGCCGGGCGGCGCGGTCGCCAGCATGATGAGCACGGTCGGAGCCGCGCAGAGGTGCGTGACCGACTCGTCGCGCAGCAGGCGAAACGCCAGGGCCGGGTCGACCGCGCGGAGGCAGACGTGCGCCCCGCCCGCCGCGGTCACCGTCCACGTGAAGGTCCAGCCGTTCGCGTGGAACATCGGCAGCGTCCACAGGTAGCGGGCCTCGCACGTCATCGGCCAGTGGATGAGCGTTCCGACGACGTTCATGTACGCGTTGCGGTGGGTGATCATCACGCCCTTGGGGCGCGACGTCGTCCCGCTGGTGTAGTTGATGGTCAGCAGGTCGTTCTCGTCGATCGCCGGGGCATCGAAGGCGGGCTCCTCGGCCGCGGCGAGCGCCTCGTAGTCGAGCCACCCCTCGCGCGTACCCTCGAGCGCCACGCGATGGACGACGTCCGGGCACGATTCCCGCACGCCGTCGACCGCCTCGAGATAGTCGGCGTGCGCGCAGACCACCTTCGCGCCACTGTGCCGGATGATGTAGGCAATCTCGTCGGCGGTCAGGCGGAAGTTGATGGGAACGAGTACGGCGCCAATCTGCGGCACGGCGTAGAACGACTCGAGCTGCGCGTGCGTGTTCGGCGAGATGTAGGCCACCCGGTCGCCCCTGGCCACGCCGAGCCGCTGCAGTGCGGCGGACCAGCGGTCGCAACGCGCGAAGAACTCGCCGTAGGTGAAGCGGGATGCGCCGTCGATCACCGCCTCGCGATCCGGATACAGCGTGCGGGCGCGGCGCAGGAACTCCAGCGGAGTCAGGGGTGTTTCCACGATGGTTTCGGATGATACCATGCGGATTGCGGCCCGTTTTCCGGGGTGCGCCGGGCGGCAGCGGCGTCCGGTGGACCAGCCCGAACGCCCGAACCACCAGCCTCGACGAGGTGCGCGATGACCTTCGTTTCCGCTCTCGAACCGTCTGCGCTCTGGCGCCACTTCGACACCATCCTGACGATCCCGCGCGCCTCGAAGGACGAGGAGCGGATGCGGGCGCACGTCATCGCGCTCGCCGAGCGCGCCGGATGCAGCCACGTCGTCGACGGTGCGGGCAACGTGATCGTGCGCAAGCCCGCGGCGCCCGGGCACGAAGGGGCGCCGGCGACGATCCTGCAGTCGCACCTCGACATGGTGCAGGAGAAGAACGCCGACGTCGCGCACGACTTCGCCACCGACGCCATCGTGCCGCGGCGGGACGGCGAGTACCTGACGGCGACCGGCACCACGCTCGGCTCGGACAACGGCATCGGCGTCGCGACGATGCTCGCCATCCTCGAGGCCGACGACCTCGTCCACGGGCCGCTCGAGCTGCTGTTCACGATCGACGAGGAGACCGGGCTGACCGGCGCCGCGCAGCTCGATGCGAGCCACCTCACCGGCCGCCGGCTGCTGAACCTCGACTCCGAGGAGGAAGGCTGCCTGTACGTCGGCTGCGCCGGCGGCGGGGAGACGCGCATCGAGCTCCACGTGGGCCCCGAGGCCGCCGCCGGCGGCGACCGCGCGGTGACGCTGGCCCTGACGGGGCTCAAGGGGGGACACTCCGGCTGCGATATCCACCTGCAGCGCGGCAACGCGATCTGCCTGCTGGCGCGCGCCCTCTGGGCGGCGCACACCGCCAGACCGTTCCGCCTTGCGCAGCTCGAGGGCGGCAGCGCCCACAACGCGATTCCCCGTGAGGCGTTCGCGACGGTGGTCGTCTCCGGTGGCGACGACCGGGAGCGCGTGGTCGCGGCGGTCGAGGCGGAGTTCGCGGCGATTCGGGACGAGTACGGGCCGGCCGACCCGGATATGGCCCTGGCCGTGGGCGACGCGGAGCCCGCGGACGGGGCTTGGGGGGCGGACACCACGGCCAACGTTCTCCGGTTGCTCGCAAGCCTCCCTCACGGCGTGGAAGCAATGAGCTACGACATCCCGGACCTGGTCGAGACCAGCAACAACGTCGCGACCGTCCGAGCCGCCAACGGCTCGCTGGTGATCACGACCAGCTCGCGGTCGTCGGTCGACGCCGAGCTCGAAGCACTGCGTCGGCGCGTGCGCGCAACGGCGGAGCTGGCCGGCGCCGCGGTCGAGGCCGGGCCTGCCTACCCGGGCTGGAAGCCGAACAGGGCATCGGCGCTGCTGAAGGTCGTCGACGGAGTGCACGCACAGGAGCTCGGGTCGAAACCGGAGGTCAAGGCGATTCACGCCGGGCTCGAGTGCGGCATCATCGGGAAGAAGATCCCGGGCATGGACATGATCTCCTTCGGCCCGGTGATCGAGGCCCCGCACTCGCCCGACGAGCGCGTCCACATCGACTCGGTGGGACGGTTCTACCGCCTTCTGACCGCCACTCTCGCCGCGCTCGCGTAGCCTCGACCGCCGAGGAAGGCCGGGGCGACGATACCGGAGCCGCCAGCGGTCTACGGCGTCTCCCCGGCTGCCGCCTGTTCCTGCGCCCGCGAGCCGGCGAGCATGTTGAAGAGCCCGTAGTTGCCCTCGTGGCAGGCGTACTCGTAGACCGGCCCCTCCGTGCGGGCCATCGGCAGCGAGCCGCTCCACGGCTGCGTCCACGTCTTCGGATCCGTCACCGTGAACTCGTAGCCGAGCGTATCCGGCCCGAGGCGCGTGAAGCGCTCGACGACGTGCAGCTCCTCGCTCAGGTTGGGACCGAAGTTGCGAATGAAGGCGTGGCGGTTGAAGTGCGTCGTCTCGACCACCAGCGTGTCGCCCTCCCAACGGCCGCGCGAGTCGCCCGCGAACTGCCGGATGGCGGCGTCGATGTGCGGGCTTCCGTCGATCGGGATGAAGCGGACGTCGTGGATGTGCTCCTGCAGAATCGCCACCACGTCCGGGGTCTGCACGATCTGGTAGTGGTTGTTGTACGCGGTCGGGAACGAAGGCACGCCGCGGTACCAGAGGCAGCGGTCGCCGCCGTCGAGCTGCTCCCACGTCTCCGTGGGCAGGCGGCCGCCCCGCACGTCGGCGATGTGGCGCCACTCGGGCGAGGCCATCCACGCCTCGAGCTCCGGCGTGAGGGCCGGCAGCCGGCCGTTCGGCGGATCGGTTATGACCGAGGTCCGGCGCGTCGGCAGCACCGTCGTCCCGCGCTCCATCCAGAAGTTGTTGTAGGCGCCGGGCGCTCCGCCGACGCCACGGTCGACGCTCTGGCCCGCTTCCGTGCGCAGGGCCGGGCGGCTGGCCAGCTCCGCGTTGCGATCCGCCGCCTCCTGCTCGATGCGGGCCGCCTCCTCCTCGGTCAGGAATTCCTGCTCGCCCAGCGCGGCCGGGCGCTGGAACGGGGTCAGGGTGGAGTTGTTCCAGATCCCCTGCAGGTCGGGGTCGCCCCAAGCGGTGCGCAACGGCTCCCCGGCCGACTGCGCCGCAGCGACGGCGGGAACCACCAGGCAGGCGACGGCGACCACCATGACGGGCAGACTGCGGTTGCTCATCGGATCCTCCTCGTCGGCCTATGTTGACACACGACGGGCGGAGGGCCACCGGCCGCCGCATGGCCCATCCGCTCGCGTGGTATGGTGGCCGCCGTGGGCTGCTGCGAGGCGACCAATCCGAACCTGGTGGGGATCGTGGCGGACCCGTCGACACCGTGCGAATCCGGTGCGCGCTCGCGGCCCGCTCCCGGGGCGGAGTGGGACCGGCGCACGACGCTGAAGAGCCTGGCCGCCGCGGCCGGGGTCATCGCGATCAGCGGTTGCGACACCGCGCCGGAAGACGGCGCCGTGCGCCTGCGGCTCGCCTTCTGCGGGCAGCTCCTGTGCGTCGTGCCCTACGAGGTGGCGCGGGTCCGCGGCCACTTCGCGGCCGAGGGGCTGGCGGTCGAGCTCGTCTACACGCGCGGCGGCAACGCCGCGATGCAGGCGCTGGTCGGCGGGGCGGTCGAGTACGCCGGTACGTCGTTCGACGTCGCGTTGCAGGCGGCCGCCAACGGTGCCGCGATCCGGCGCGTCGCGTCCACCGGCCGCCTGCCGCTGTTCGCCCTGGCCACGGCGCCGGGCACCGCGGGCGCCATCGACGCACCGGCGGCGCTGGCGGGCCGCACCATCGGCATCTCGGCCCTCGGCAACGCCGATCACGCGTTGCTCCTCTTTCTGCTGGAACGCGCCGGCGTGGATGCGGGGACGGTGCGCTTCGCGGCCATCGGCACCAACGTGTTCGACGCGTTGCGCCTCGCCCAGGTGGACGCCGCGATGCTGCAGGAGCCGGCGCTGACGCTCATCGTGGAGGCCGGCGGCCGCGAGTTGGCCAACTTCATGGAGCTCGAGGAGGCGCGCCGACACCTCGGCGGCACCTACGAGTTCATGGGCGTCTCCGTCCGGGCGGAGGAACGGGACGCGCGCGTGCCGGAAATCCGCCGCCTGGCCGCGGCGCTCGCCCGCGGCCTCGACGATACGCGGTCCCTGCCCCCGGCGGAGGTCGTGGCGGCGCTCCCCGATGCACTCGTCGCCGGCGGCGACGTCGCTCGGCTGGAGCGCGTGATCGACCGCTACCGGCGGTCGCTGTACCCCGAGCGCGTCGCGCTCGACCTCGAAGCCGCGGCGCGCGTGATGCAGGCCCAGGAGGTCGCGGGACTTCTGCAGCCCGGCGAGGTCGATCTGGACCGCCTGCTGGACCCCGCCGCCCTCGACGGCCAGGAGTCTGCGCCGTAGAACGGGGCAGAGACTTCTGGCAGGCGTGGCTGGGCGCCTGGCGGAGCCGTCAGGCGACGATTGGCGGGCGAGGAGTTGCGCCACGGAACGGGGCAGACTCCTGGTAGGCGTGGCTGGGCGCCAAGCGGAGCCGTCAGGCGACGATTGGCGGGCGAGGAGTTGTGCGCCGTAGAACCTGCGATGCAGAGTGGTATTGCCCGCGCAGACTCGCAACGCGCCCACGAGCGCGCTGACGCCGGCGGAGCGATGCTGCGGGTCAACGGGCTCGCGGTCGGGTTCGGGGGAGAGCCGATCCTGGACGGCATCGACCTCAACGTGGCGGCGGGGGAGTTCGCCACGCTGGTCGGTCCGTCGGGCTCCGGCAAGACCAGCATCCTGCGCGTGGTGACCGGCCTGCTGGAGCCGCTGCGGGGGACGTACGAGCTCGACGTCGGGCCGCGCGACGTCGGCTTCCTCTTCCAGGACGACGCCCTGCTCGCCTGGCGCACGGCACGCCAGAACGTGGCGCTCGGGCTGCGTATTCGGGAGCTGCCGGTGTCCGAGGCAGACGAGCGCGCCGAGCACTGGCTGTCGGCGCTGGGGCTCGCCGGTCTCGGCGACCGCTATCCCGCGCAGCTCTCAGGCGGCCAGCGCAAGCGCGTCGCCATCGCCCAGATCCTCGCGCTCCGTCCGCGCCTGCTCCTGATGGACGAACCGTTCGCGGCGCTCGACGCCATCGTCCGGACCCGCATCACGCAGGAGCTGCTCGAATGGGTGGAGCGCGAGCACCTGACCGTCCTGCTCGTGACGCACGATCTCGAAGAGGCGATCAGCGCCTCCGACGTGGTGCACGTGCTCGGTCACGGACCGCGCGCCGCGATACGGGCCAGCCACCGCGTTCCGATCCCGCGCCCCCGGCTCGTTCTCGAGGCGCGTAGCCATCCGTCCTTCGGGCCTCTGCTGCGGCGCCTGTGGGACGAGCTCGCCGTCGACGCGCCGCCGGAGGGGTCGCCGGCGCACGGGGCAACGGCGTGACGACGCGTCGGCGGGTCCTGCTGGTGCGCCGCGCTGTCGCGTTGCTGGTGCTGCTCGCGATCTGGGAGGGGATGTCGGTCGCGGGGTGGGCCGATCCGTTCTACGCGCCGCCCCCGTCGGCGGTAGGGCAGGTGCTGGCCGAGCTGATCGCCGGCGGCGACCTGTGGCCGCACCTCGGGGCCACCGTCATCGCTGCGTTCGCGGGACTCGTCGTGGGGCTCGCGCTCGGCGTTACGCTCGGCTTCGCCGCCGCGCTCGCTCCGCCGGTCGCCGACCTCCTGGAGCCGGTGATGATCCTCCTCAACGCGATCCCGCGCGTCATCCTCGCGCCGCTGTTCGTCATCTGGCTCGGCATCGGCCTCGCATCGAAGCTCGCCCTGGCCACCATCCTGGTCGCCGTGCTCATCTTCTTCGCGGTCTACAACGGCGTTCGGGAGGTCGACGTGCGGCTCGTGGAGCGCGTCCGCACCCTGGGCGGCGGGCGGCGCTTCCTGGTTCGCGAGGTCTACGTGCCGTCGGTCACGAGCTGGGTGCTGGGGAGCTTCAAGGTCGCGGTCGGCTTCGCGTTCACCGGCGCGGTCGTCGGCGAGTTCGTCGCCTCGAGCCGCGGGCTCGGCTACCTGCTGCAGTTCGCCCAGAGCACCTACAACGCCAGCCTGACGATTGCCCTCATCTTCGTCATCATGGCGGTCGTGCTACTCCTGTTCGCCTGTGCCGAGCGCATCGAGCGGCGCCTCCTGCGCTGGCGTTACCTCTGAACGCGCGCCCCTCCGACTCGACGGCCTCCAAGGGGCCACCCCGGCGCCCGGCCGCCCGGCCATCTCCTCGGAGCCGAAGCCTCGGAGCCGAAGAACCGCCCGACCCCGACCACCGCGAGCGGGAACCTGAAGGTTCCGATCTCATCGCGGCGGAACGACGGTGGCGCCGGCCAGCTCCGCGAGGGCGGCCAGCGTCGTCTGGGCCGCGTTCAGCCCGAGCCGGAAGTCGTCGTCCGTGTAGGTGCGGTAGAGGTCGGTCGGCTGGTGCCAGTGGGGGTTCCACCCGGCGCCGACCTGCATGCCGCGCTCGTTCTCGCGCAGGCTGATCGACGGCGTGTCGTTCATGAACGGCGTCGAGTCGGTGTTGGTCATGTGCGGCCCGACGCTGGCGGGGTAGTCCGTCGCGTAGGCGTCGTTGGCCGCCTTGAAGCGGAACGCCAGGTCGCGCGCTTCCGCCGCGAGCGCCGAGTCCGACTGGAACTCGATGTTCACGTCCGCCTCGCGCCGCTGGTCGCGGCTGACGACCCCGTCGGGTCCCGGCGCGCCGTGGTCGAAGAGCATCATGTCGTGCTGGATCATCCCGAGCCAGCGCGGCTCGGGGTAGCGGCCGCTGCCCGGCGGATCCTCCACTCCCTGCCGCTCCCGACGCTGCTCGACGTAGGCGCGGCTGCCGTTGAGGCCGGTCTCCTCGTTGTTCCAGAGAGCGAAGCGGATCGACACCTCGGTCTCGACGTCGGGCGCGCTCAGGACTCGCGCCAGCTCCATCACGAGCGCAGTGCCGGACGCGTCGTCGTCGGCCGCCTCGCCGAAGCCGAGCCCGTCCATGTGAGCGCCGACGATGTACATCGCGTCGGGCCGCGCGGCACCCACCCGGGTGCAGTAGACCTGGGAGCGTGGTCCGGGCACCGGCTCCTCGAGGTTCAGGGCGCGCAGCCTCTCATCGGGCTGCGCGAGCGGATCGCGGGCCACCCCCGTGCGCGCCCGGTAGCCGAAGATGGAGCTCCCGCCCGGCCCGCTGCCGTTGCGCCCGATGCGGCCGCCCGTCGCGGTCGGGCCGGCCGCGTTCAGCGGCGGCGCGGGACGCCCCGGCGCGCGCGCGCTTCGCGGCCGGGGATCGTAGGTGTAGTGCAGGCGTTCGGTCGGACAGCCGACGGAGTCGAGCCACGCCTCGATCCAGTCGACGGCGTCGCGGTTGCGCTGCGTGCCCTGGCGGCGGTCGCCGAATTGCGCGAGGCCGCGAATCACGGCCTTGTAGCGCTCCAGGTCGAGCCGGCCCACCAGCTCCGCGATCGGGCCGCCGGCCCCCGCCTCTCCTTGGCGGGCGGCCACGCGTCCGACGTCGGACCCGACTCCCAGCGCCAGCGCGGCGGCGACTGCCGCCCCCATCGCCCTCGGGCCCGGCCGCGGGCACCGCGCGCGCCGTGGAGACCGCTTCGTCGTGGTTGCGTCGTGCAGCATGGAATCCACCTCGTCTCTCGTACCGTCGCTCTCGTCGGGCTTCGGGCTCCGGACCGAGCTGCGCGGTGCCACACCGTTTACACGGCGGCCGGCCGCCGCAGCACGGTCAGGCGATCGCGCGGCGCCGAGAGGTTCCGGCGGGCCCACTCGCGCACGTCTTCCTCGTGCGTGAACAGGATCACCTGCGCCGCGGCGCTGATCTCGCGCAGTGTGTCCAGCAGGGCGCGCTTGCGCTCCCGGTCGCAGGCCGCCACGGCGTCATCCAGGATGAGCGGGCAGACCTCGCCCGGCGCGGCCAGATGGCGCGCGAGCGCCAGGCGAAGCAGCAGGTAGACCTGCTCCGCGGTGCCATGGGACAGGAGCTCGGCGCGACGCCACTCGCCACCGGCGGCGCGAACCTCGATCCGCAGCGATTCCGGGTCGACGCGGCAGTCGGCGTAGCGCGTCGCGGTCACTTGCGGCAACCACCGCCGCACGGTGGCACCGAGCACCGGAGCCACATCCCGATGCACCCGCTCCTCGGCCTGCTCGAGGAAGCGGATCGTCGTCGCCAGCGTCCGGTCGAGGCTCTCCACCCGCTCGAGCTCGGCGCGCGCCGCTGCGAGCTCCTCCTCGGCATCGACCAGGCTCGGCAGGCCGGCGGCGAGCTGCTCGAGCCGGCCGCGGCCGGTGTGCGCGGCCGCCCGCTCGGCCGCGGCCGAATGCTCGCTGCGAGCCAGGGTCTCCGTGGTGACCGGCGCGGCGCGGGCGCTGTCCAGCGCCGCCCCGCCTACCTCGGCCGCGCGCGTCGCGGCGTCGGCACGCCGGGCCTCGGCCGCGGCGGCGAGCGCCTCGAGCGACTGCCCCGCGAG
>JAGWAJ010000022.1:535-55169 GCA_021296475.1 Acidobacteriota bacterium | reverse complement strand
AAGGGCGCGCTCATCCTGCACATGCTGCGCATGATGCTCGTCGATTTCGAGACGGGCGACGACGCGCGGTTTCGCGAGATGATGCGCGCCTTCGTTCGCGATCACACCGGCGGCGTGGCCGATACCCACGCGTTCGAGGAGGCGGTCACCCGCGCCTTCGGCGAGCCGATGGACTGGTTCTTCGATCAGTGGGTCTACGGGATCGACGTGCCCACCTACCGCCCGGACCTCAGCGTCTCGCCCCTCGTCGACGCCGGCCAGCCCTTCGCCCTGCACGGAACCATTCGGCAGGAGGACGTGCCCGACGGCTTCCGCATGCCCGTGCCCATCCTTCTCGAGTTCCGCGACCATCCGCCCCAGACGCACCGCGTGTGGGTCGATGCCGAAGCCGTCGACGTGGAGATCCCGATCCCGGCGCGCCCGACCGACATCACGTTCAACCACCGCCACGCCGTGCTGGCGCGGGTCGACTGACGCCCCGGCCACTTCTGGCGCGGGTCGCCGGACGCCCCGGCCACCTTGACATCGGTACCGCGACCGCCCACAATCGGACTGGTTCGGTAAGGCCGCACGGCCCTGCCCCGGTCGGCAGGCAGACGGCTCCGAGCGGCCCCCTCGCAAATGCTCGACGTCACCGCGGTCCGGGCGTACATCGACAAGCGCCGGGGGCGGCGCCAGAGCAACAAGGTTCTGCACGGCCATCCTTCCCCGGTGTTCTGGCTCGAGCGGGACGTTTCGATTCCGGACGTCATGACGCGGCGCGAGTCGGCCGCGGCGGTCCGCAAGCGCATCAACCTCTACGTCGGCACGCCGTACTGCCTCCCGACCGAGCCGGATCGCTGCGGGTTCTGCCTGTTCCCGAGCGAGGTGTACCGGGACCGGCACCAGCTCGACCGCTACCTCGACTACCTGCGCCGCGAGGGCGACCTGTTCCGGCCCTACCTCGGCGGCTCCGATCTGGCCAGCATCTACTTCGGCGGCGGCACGTCGAACCTGTACCGCGCGGACCAGTACGCCGTGCTGATGGACGTGGTCCGGGGCGTGTTCGACGTGCCCGCGGGCATCGAGGTGACGCTCGAGGGGATTCCGCAGACCTTCTCGCACGAGAAGCTGGCCGCGATGAAGGCGTGCGGGATCAACCGCATCAGCATGGGCGTGCAGCAACTCGACGACGAGATGATCCGCCTGAGCGGGCGGCACCAGACGGCGGAGCAGGTCTATCGCACCATCGAGTCCTGCCGGGCGCTCGGCCTGCCGCTCAGCCTCGACCTGATCTTCGGGTGGCCGAACCAGACCACGGACCGGATGCTGCGCGATCTGGAGGCGGTCGTCGACGCCGGCGTCACGCACATCACCCACTACGAGCTGAACGTCGCCGGGCGCACGGACTTCTCGCGCCACCGCCGCCACGAGCTGCCGTCGACCGAGCAGAACCTGGAGATGTACCGGACCGGGCGCGACTTCCTCCTCTCCAGGGGCTTCACGCAGGCGACGCCCTACGACTTCGAGCACACGGGGACGCTGCCGAGCTCGTACCTGTACGAGGAGCTCTTCCGCCGGCCGTTCCAGGACGCCGGCGGGCAACTCCTCGGGCACGATGCCTGGGGTTGGGGCTTCGCGGGGGTTTCCTTCTTCTTCGGGAGCCCGCAGTTTCCCGGCTGGGCCTACCTGAACCAGGTCCGCGTGGACGACTACTTCCGCGACCTCGACGCCGGCCGCTTCCCGGTGCTGCGCGGCTTCCACTACTCGGAGACCGACCTGCGGCTGCACCTGCTGTTCCAGGAGCTGCAGGGCCTGTCCGTCGACCGGCGGCGCTACGCCTCGCTCTTCGGCCGTGACGTGCGGGAAGAGCACCGGGCGGTATGGGAAGCGCTCGTAGCGCTGGAGTGGGCCGCGGTCGACGATAGCGTGATCACGATCCAGGGCGACGGCGCCTTCTACCTCCCCCTGATCCAGGACGCCCTGGCCCACGACCGGCTGGAGGCGATGCGCCGCGGGCGGGCCCCGGCCGCCTCTGCAACGCCCAGGGCCGGCGCCGGCGCCATGGTCGGCGGGACCAAGTCCAGCACGACCGCGCGTATGCCTGCTGCGCGCGCGAGCTGACCGCTGCGATCACGGGGCGGAGTCGCCATCCGGCTCGACCGCGGCCGCCATCGCCAGGGTGCGTTGCGCGGAGGCGATGACGGGGCGCTCGATCAGCTTGCCGTCGACGAGCAGCACGCCACCGGCGTTCCGTTCGTAGGCGTCGACGATGCGCCGCGCCCAGGCGACCTCGTCGGCGGCGGGAGAGAACGCCGCCTGGATGACCGGGACCTGGGTCGGGTGGATGGCGGCCTTCCCGGTGAAGCCGAGGGCGCGCGTACGGCGGCTCTCCGCGGCGAGCGCGGCGAGCGCAGGGACGTCCATGTAGGGGGAGTCGAGCGCGCCGACTCTCGCGACCGCGGCGGCGACGATCGCCCGCGAGCGCGCATAGAGCGCAGCGTCCCAGGCCACCTCGCAGCCGACGTCGGCGGCAAAGTCGATGGCTCCGAAGAAGACGGCGGAGACCGTCGGAGTGGCGGTCGCAATCGCCTCGGCCGCGGCCACCCCGCGGGCCGTCTCCAGCATCACGATGAGCGGCAGATCCGGCAGATCGGCCGCGAGCGCCGCCGCCACCTCGCGGATTTCCTCGGGGCCGTCGCACTTCGGGAGCATCAGGGCGTCGGGCCGGATGCCCGAGCGTCGCAGTACCTCGAGGTCGCGCCGGCCGAGGTCGGTCTTGGGATCGTTGATGCGAAGGCTGACCTCGGCGCGCACCGGCGCTCGGGACTCGAACAGCGCCAGCGCCTTGTCGCGCGCCTCGTCCTTCGCGCCGAAGGCGACACCGTCCTCCAGGTCGATGCAGACGGCATCGGCTCCCGTGGCAAGCGCCTTGGGATAGCGGTCGGGCCGCACCGCGGGGACGAACAAAAGGCTGCGCCGGACACGGAACGGGGCGGCCATCCGTTTCCTCAGACCGGCTGCGGCGCCGCCGCGCCCAGCGCAAGCCGCGGGGCGAGTCCGCGCACGGACGGCGCCGCTTCCAGGGTGCGCAGGAAGTCCAGGGCCGCAGCAGCCGCCCCGGCGGGGACCATGCGCCGCGCGCACCCCAGGAACTTCTCGTCGAGCTCGGCCGGCGAGGCGGCGTGCTCGGGGTAGCCGCGGGCGCCGCGCACGGAGCGCTCCAGCGTCCGGCCGTCCGTCAGCCGCACCGTCACGCGCGCCTCGGTCAGCGGCGGGTGGTCGCGGCCCAGCCGGTCGTCCGCGCGCATCGTTACGCGGGGCACCAACCGCTCGACGGCGGGGTCGCGCATCGCGTCGGGTTCGAACGTGTCGATCCCGACCCGGCCGAAGGCCAGCGCCGCCGCCGCGCAGTAGTGCAGGCTGAACTTCCCCTCGAGCCCGGTCGTGGGCCGGTCGTGGATGAGCACGGTCGGCACCACCGGATCGACGTCGATCTCCACCGCCTCGACCCCGGAGGGCTCGATTCCCGCCTCGCGCCGCAGGTCGCGCAGCGTGTCGATGGTCGGGTGCGTGGCCGCGCACGACGGGTAGAGCTTGACCGTGATGCCGCCCTCGACGATCTCCCAGCGCCGCCCCAGTCGATCGATGGCCGCCGAGAGGTCGCGGCCGGCGCTCTGCATCGCAACGAGGAACCCTTGGGGTCCGTCGATGGCGCGGGGCGATGCGGTGAACGCGTCGCGCGCGAGCAGGGCTGCCAGAACACCGTTGCGGGCCGCCAGGCCGCCCTGCAGCGGCTTGACCATCGTCCCGAAGTTCTCCTTGAGCCCGGACGCCTCCGACGCGGCTATCGCGAGAGCGCGCGTCGTCGCCTCTGCGTCGAGGCCCAGTACGCGCGCCGCGGCGGCCGCGGCCCCGAGGGTCCCGATGGTCGCAGTGCCGTGCCAGCCCCGCTCGTAGTGCGTCGGATTCATGACGGTGCCGAGCGCCGCCTCCACCTCGAAGCCGACGACGTAGGCGTCGAGCAGGGCGCGGCCCGACGCATCGACCGCCTCGCCGACCGCCAGGCCGGCGGCGACGAGGGGCGCGCTCGGATGGGCCAGCGTCACCCAGCACATGTCGTCGAAGTCGAGCGCGTGGGCGGCGGTCCCGTTGGCGAGGGCGGCCGCGGACGGACCCGCGGGCGCGGCGCCCAGAACCGTGCTCGGCCCCGGGCCTCCGTCGGCCGCCAGCACGCGCTGGACGATCCGCGCCGCCGGCTCGCCCGCGCCGGCGAGCGCGACACCGATCGTGTCCTGCACGGCGCCGCGGGCAGCGGCCCGGGCAGCGGCCGGGACGTCGGCGGTCGCCGCGAAGGTGCCCAGCCGGACCGCGGCCGGGGCCGCGGTCGTCGATTCGCTGAACGTTGCGGAAGCTTCCATGGTGACCGCCTCTCTGTCTGAGTGCCCCCGACCGGCCCCCGCCGGGTCGGCGCGCCGGCACAGCGGGACGTCCTGCCGGCGCGAGCTGTCTGCGCGCAGGTGCCCTGCCCTCCTCCCGGAACGCTGACCGGAGTGACGAGCCGGACCCGCACCCCGTGCGAAGGGCTTCAGTCGTTACCGTAGAAACGCGCGATCTCCGTGAGCCGGCTCTGGATCTCCGC
The DNA here is from genome assembly GCA_021296475.1 of Acidobacteriota bacterium. Taxonomy (GTDB): domain Bacteria; phylum Acidobacteriota; class Vicinamibacteria; order Vicinamibacterales; family UBA8438; genus JAGWAJ01. The sequence goes on along the minus strand of JAGWAJ010000022.1, from coordinate 50,548 downwards.
TTCCGGCAGCCACCGCCCGCCCACCACGACGCCGGCCCGCTGCCGCAGGTTGGCGATGTCGTCGAGCGGGTTCGCCGCCAGCAGGATCAGGTCGGCGCGCCGGTCCACCGCCACCGTGCCGAACTCGCCGGCGGCGTCGAAGTACTCGGCCGGCCGGCGCGTGCCGATCTCCAGCACCTCGTACGGCGTCATGCCCACCTCGGCGTAGAGCGCCATCTCGTGGTGCATCGCGAAGCCGGGCACGGAGAAGATCTGCGGGGAGTCGGTGCCGAGCGCGATCCGGGCGCCGCCCGCCTGGAGCGCCGCGAGGATGCGGCGCCGGAGCTCGGCCACGCGGCGGTTCGCCTCGGGATCGCTGCCCTCGAGCCGCGTGTCGACCGCCTCGCTCCACCGCTCGACCGTCTCCGGCGGCATGTAGCGCACCTCCGGCCGCGCGGCGCGGATGTCGGCGGACGGACGGTCGCCGAAGAACGCCGTCTCCCAGAGCACCATCGTCGGCACCACCCACGCGCCGGCGTCCACGGTCGCCCGGACCAGTTCCGGAATCCGCCCCTCGTCGACCCGGTCGACCAGCGCGCCGGCCGCCAGCAGCCCCCCGCCGTCGTCGCGGGCTTCGTCCGGGACCAGCGCCTCGACGTAGTTGTCGAGGTGGTCGATGGAGACCTGACCGGCGGCCAGCGCGCCCAGCAGCCCAACCTCGTCCGGGACGTGGCCGCCGAAGGGAATGCCCGCCTCGGAGGCGCTGGCCGCCAGCGCCTCGTAGACCTCCGGGGCGAGGCCCTCGTGCGTCTTGATGAGGTCGTAGCCCTCCACCTGGTAGCCGCGGGCGAGCCGCGCCGCCTCCTCCGGCGTGGTGACGCTGCGGCCGCTCATCGACACGCTGGCCAGGTAGAGCTGCGGGCCGAGCAGGAGCCCGCGCCCGATGGAGCTCCGCAGTCCGAACTGCGACGGGTCGCCCTGCATGCCGCGCACGGTCGTCACGCCGTTCGCCACGTACAGGAACAGCAGGTTCTTGATGTCCTCGTCGCTCATGCGGGGGTTCGGGAGATGCCCGTGCATCTCGGTCAGCCCCGGCATCAGGTAGTGCCCGTCCGCCTCGACGATCTCGACGCCCTCGGCCGGCTCCACGTGCGCCGCGTTGTCGATCGACCGGATGCGACCCTCGTCGATTACGACGGTCTGGCCCTCGAGAACCCGCTCGCTGTCCATCGCGACGACGTTTACGTTCACGAACGCCAATTCGCCCTCGACGACGACGGGCGGCGGACCGCAGGCGGCGGCCGCCACCAGTCCGGCGACGAGCAGCAAGGCGGCCGCCGGCCGGACCCGCGCGCGCGGGTCGCGGCGTCGCGGGACGGTCATGCGCTCACCTCCGGCCGCGGGCGGGCGCTCGCGTACGCCGGGACGTGGCCCTTCCTGTAGACCATGAACGTCCGCTTGTAGGTGATCACCACGGTGCCGTCCTGGTTGAAGCCGCGCGTCCGCACCGTCACGATCCCGACGTTGGGCCGGGACTTGGACTCGCGGGTCTCCAGCACCTCGCTCTCCGAGTAGATCGTGTCCCCCTCGAAGACCGGCGCCGGCAACCGCACCTCGTCCCAGCCGAGGTTCGCCATGACGTTCACCGACAGGTCCATCGTCGACTGCCCGGTCACCAGGGCCAGGGTGAACGTCGAGTCGACGAGCGGCTTGCCGAACTCTGTCTTGGCGGCGTACGCGGAGTCGAAGTGGATCTTGTTGACGTTCTGCGACAGCAGCGTGAACCAGACATTGTCGGCGGCCAGCACCGTCCGCCCCAGCGGATGCCGGTAGACGTCCCCGACCTCGAAGTCCTCGTACACCCGTCCCGTCCAACCTTCCTTCACGGCCATGCGTTCTCCCTCGCGACGGGCGCCCGCGCCAATCCGAATCCCGGGCGCCGGAACCAGCAGATTGTAGAGCAGGCGGCGCTCCGGCAGGCACCTGCACCTCCGGGACCGGCGCGGCTCTCGGCGTTCCGGGCAGTGGACGCAGTCGACGCCGGCAGCAGAACGGTCCTGCCTACAGCTCGATCAGCGGATAGACGAAACCGCTGGTCGTCCTGCGGTCGCCTATCCTCGCGCATCGTCGGCGAGCGGCATCAGGTCGACCCCCGACGTCAGCGCCCGGTGCCAGGAGGGATGCTCGAGTCGCAGGCGGTCGAGCTCGCCCAGCGTGTAGGGAAACAAGTCCAGTCCGACAGGGAACCCGAACGGCAGGTAGTCGCCAATCCGTTCGCGGAACGGCTTGTCGGAGTGCGCCAGCACCAGGCACAGGTCGACGTCGCTGCCAGGCGCCGGAATCCCGTGGACGCGCGAACCGAACCAGACGATGCGGCGGACCTCCGGATGCCGGTCGCCGACTTGCCGCGCCCAGCCGCGCACGGCGCGCTCAACGGCCGCCTGGTTGTTCGACTTGACCGCGAGCGAAGGCGATGAGCCGTTCGGCGCAGGCGATGGCATCGTCGGAGTCCTTCCGGGTGTAGAAGTCGGTTGGCGCTCCCGCATCGAGCCCGTTGGGGTACCGCGTCGGGATGTAGTGCTTGTCGAGCGTCTTGGCGCATACGACCAGGTCCTCCCCGGCTGCGCCGTGAGCCGCAACGACGCCGAGAAGCGCGGTCACCGTGTGACCCCACGCGTCTTCGCCGCGGCTCATGAGAACCGCCTTGAGTGCCTTCTCGGCCGCCTGCTGGGCGGCGAAGCAGGCCCAGTCGTGGGCGGCGCCGTCGCGGGCGTGGCGGGAAAGCCGCAGGTCGGCGTCCGCCTGGTGGAGCCAGTCGGAGTGCCTGGAGCCCACAAGCCCATTGTAGCGACAGCGGTCCGTGCCGGCCGCTTCCCGGCCCCGACGAGTGCTCCTCGCCGGCCGGTCAGACGATTCCCGCCTCCCGCCACGCGGCGACGGTCTCCGGGCCATAGCCGAGCTCGGCGAGGATGGCGTCGCTGTGCTCGCCGACCTCGGGGATCGCGTCCATGCGCGGCTCGGCGCCGTCGAGGGTGGCCGGCGGCAGGGTCGCCCGGAGCGGGCCGGCGCTCGAGGGCACGTCGCGCCAGCGGTCGCGCGCCCGGAGCTGGGGGTGCTCGGCGAGCTGCGCTACGGAGTTCATGCGGCCGTTGGCAATCTGCGCCGCGTCGAGCCGGGCCACGATCGCCTCGGCGCTCAGGGTGGCGAAGACCTCCCGGATCGCCGCCTCGAGGGCGTCCCGGTTCGCGACTCGCTTGGCGTTGGCGTCGAAGCGCGGATCGGCGGCCAGCTCGGGCCGCCCGAGCACCTCGGCGCAGAAACGGACCCACTCCCGCTCGTTCTGGAGCCCCAGGAAGACCGTCTCGCCGTCGGCGCCCTCGAACGGGCCGTAGGGGGCGATGGCGGCATGCCGCGCGCCGCTTCGGGGCGGGGCCGAACCGCCGTACAGCGTGTAGTAGAGCGGAAAGCCCATCCACTCGCCGAGCGCCTCCAGCATCGAGACCTCGATGGTGGCCCCCTCGCCGCTCCGCTCGCGGCGGAACAGCGCGGTCAGCACGCCGGAGTAGGCGTACATGCCGGCCGCGATGTCGGCGACCGAGATGGACGACTTGACCACCTGATCCGGCGTGCCGGTAATCGACACCAGCCCTGCCTCGGCCTGCACCAGCAGGTCGTAGGCCTTCTTGTCGCGGTAGGGCCCGGTGGCACCGTAGCCGGAGACGCTGCAGGCGATGAGCCGCGGGCACCGGCCGCGCAGGGTCCCGGCGTCGAGCCCGAGCCGGTCCGCGGCGCCCGGGGCGAGGTTCTGGACGAAGACGTCCGCGCGGTCGATGAGCCGGCCGACCACCTCGCGCGCCTCCGGCCGCTTCAGGTCGAGCGTCAGCGACTCCTTCGAGCGGTTCAGCCAGACGAAATGGCTCGACAGTCCCTGAACGACCGCGTCGTAGCCGCGGGCGAAGTCGCCGACGCCGGGGCGCTCCACCTTGACGACCCGCGCTCCAAGATCGGCGAGCTGTCGGGTGGCGAACGGCGCCGCGACCGCCTGCTCCAGGGTGACCACGGTCACCCCGTCGAGGGGGGCGGCCATCAGAACGAGCGCGGCAGGCCGAGCACGTGCTCGGCGATGTAGGAGAGGATCAGGTTCGTCGAGATCGGCGCCACCTGGTAGAGGCGCGTCTCGCGGAACTTGCGCTCGACGTCGTAGTCCTCGGCGAAGCCGAAGCCGCCGTGTGTCTGGAGCGCGACGTTCGCCGCCTCCCACGAAGCGTCGGCCGCGAGCAGCTTCGCCATGTTCGCCTCGGCGCCGCACGGGCGGCCCGCGTCGAACAGCTCCGCGGCGCGCATCCGCATCAGGTCCGCCGCCTCCACGTTGACGTGGGCGCGGGCGATGGGGAACTGCACGCCCTGGTTCTTGCCGATCGGCCGGTTGAAGACGACGCGCTCGTTGGCGTACCCGACGGCGCGCTCGACGAACCAGCGCCCGTCGCCGACGCACTCGGCCGCGATCAGGATCCGCTCGGCGTTCAGCCCGTCGATCAGGTAGCGGAAGCCGCGGCCCTCGTCGCCCACGCGGTTCTCGGCCGGCACCTCCAGGTTGTCGAAGAAGACCTCGGTGGTGGCGTGGTTCATCATCGCCCGCAGCGGCCGGATGGTCACGCCGTTGCCGACCGCGGTCCGGAGGTCGACCAGGAACACCGAGAGCCCCTCGGTCTTCTTCTTCACCTCCTCGAGCGGCGTCGTGCGCGCGATGAGGAGCATCAGGTCGGAGTACTCGGCGCGCGAGATCCAGACCTTCTGGCCGTTGACGACGTAGTGGTCGCCCTTCCGCACGGCCATCGTCTTGAGCTGCGTCGTGTCGGTCCCGGTGGTCGGCTCGGTCACCCCGAACGCCTGCAGCCGCAGCTCGCCGCTCGCGATCTGCGGCAGGTACTCGCGCTTCTGGGCCTCGGAGCCGTGCCGCAGCAGCGTGCCCATGATGTACATCTGCGCGTGGCAGGCCGCCGAGTTGCCTCCCGAGCGGTTGACCTCCTCCAGGATGATGGACGCCTCCATGATTCCGAGCCCGGAGCCGCCGTACTCTTCCGGAATGAGCGCCGCCAGGTAGCCGGCGTCGGTCAGCGTTCGAACGAACTCCTGCGGATACGCCTCCTCGCGGTCGAGGTCGCGCCAGTAGCTGTCGGGGAAGCGCCGGCAGAGCTCGCCGACGGCGTTGCGCAAATCCTGGTGCAGCTCGGTGTCCGGCGCGGCCGGCCGGAGCGCTTCGGTCATGGGCATCCGCAGATCGTAACGCGTCGGCTCCTCGAACGGGACGGTTCGGGCACCGCACGGGCGCACTCCCGAGGCCGGGGCACGCCGCAGGGGCACGCCCGATTCCGGGACTCGCGTCGCACGTCGGGAGCGGCCTGGGGCGGCGCTCGCCGCGTGCTACGATCCGGCGGTTCCCCCGCGCGACTCCGATGGACTCGGCCCCGCAACGAGCCGGCGGCGATACCGCGCCTCGACACGACGCGAGCTCGACCACAGGCCGCGCGCCGGCGGGCGGCAAGCGGGTCGGCGACCGGCCGCCGCGTCCGTTCCTGAAGTGGGCGGGCGGGAAACGTCAGCTCCTGCCCGAGTTGCGGCGCTACTATCCGGACCGGTTCGAGAGCTATCACGAGCCGTTCGTGGGAAGCGGGGCGGTCTTCTTCGACCTCGTCGGACGCGGCGCCCTCCGACCGCGCCGCGTCCGGCTGACCGACGTCAACCCCGACCTGATCGGTTGCTGGCGGCAACTTCGCGACAATCGCGAGGCCGTCATCGCCCACCTGCAGAAGCTGGCGTCCGAACGCGTCGAGGCACCCGAGGAGCACTACTACCGCGTGCGGGACCGCTTCAATCCGGCACGGAGCGCGATGCTCGACCGCGGCCAGCCGCAGGACGAGCTCTACACGGCGGAGCTGGCGGCGATGCTCATCTACCTGAACCGCACCGGTTTCAACGGCCTCTTTCGGGTGAACTCCAGGGGGCTGTTCAACGTACCGCGCGGCAGGTACAAGAATCCGAGGATCTGCGACGAGCGCAACCTCCGGCGGGCATCCGAGGCCCTGTCGTCTCTCCGAGCGGAGGTCGACTACACGCCGTACGACGCGGTGCTCGACGTCGCCGGGCCACGTGACTTCGTCTACCTCGATCCGCCCTACGCCCCGCTGAGCGCGACGGCTTCGTTCACCGCGTACACCGCCGGCCGCTTCGACGAGAGCGACCAGCGCCGCCTCCAGGAGGTAGTGATTCGCCTGGCGAAGCGCCGGTGCCACGTCGTGCTCAGCAACTCGACCGCGCCCGAGATCCGCGAGCTCTACGACGACAATGCCGCCGCCAGACGCGCCGGCATTGTCGCCCACCGGGTTCCCGCACGCCGGGCGATCAACTCCAACGCGGCGCGCCGGGGCACGATCGAGGAGTACGTGATCACCAACGTCCGGCGGCGGGCCACGTGAACATGCCCGGCGGTCAGGACGCGGTCACCAGCGGCGCGGATCTGGAACGGGCGGTGGCGGCTCTCGCCCAGACCCTCGGGCTGCAGGTGCGGACGCAGGTCCGGGTCGCCCGGCGGCTCTGGGGAGCCGAGCGCCGGATCGACCTCGTGCTGCGGCACCCCGATTCCGACCGAAGCCTGGGCATCGAGTGCAAGTACCAGGGCACGGGAGGCTCGGCGGAGGAGAAGATCCCGGCGACCATCCAGGACATCGCCGCGTGGCCCATTCCCGGCATCGTCGTCTTCGACGGCGCCGGCTTCTCGGCCAACATGCGCGCCTACCTGCATTCGACCGGCAAGGCCGTGGCGTACGAGGACCTCCGCGGCTGGCTCACGCTCTTCTTCGGACTCCCGGACGCGTCCGTTGGGGCAGGACCGCCCGCGCCGGTGACGCTCGGCGACGCAGACGGAGCAAAGGGTGGCGGTGAACCAACGGCCGACTAGCCCGCGCTCGCCGGTGACTCTCGGGTCCGAACGGCTGCTCGCCACCGGCGCCCTCGACGGGGCGCGGGTCGGCGTCGTGGCCAACCCCGCGTCGGTGGACCACGCGTTCCGCCACATCGCCGACCGGGTGGCGGAGCAGCCGGGCGTGACGCTTGCGGCGCTGTTCGGACCGCAGCACGGCTTCCACGCCGACGTGCAGGACAACATGATCGAGACCGGGCACGCACGCCATCCCCGGCTCGGCGTGCCCGTCCACTCGCTCTACAGCGACACGCGGGAGCCGACGGCGGAGATGCTCGACGGGCTCGACCTGCTCGTGATCGACCTGCAGGACGTCGGCACCCGCGTCTACACCTACGCCTGGACGATGGCCAACTGCCTGCGGGCGGCCCGGCGGGCCGGACTGCGCGTCGTGGTCTGCGACCGGCCGAACCCGATCGGCGGCGAGGCCGTCGAGGGGCCGGTCCTCGACCCGGCCTACGCCTCGTTCGTCGGGCAGCTCGCGATCCCGTTGCGGCACGGGCTCACGATCGGCGAGCTGGCGCGGTTGTTCAACGGACACTTCGGGATCGGCGCGGACCTCGAGGTGGTGCCGCTCGGCGGCTGGTCCCGCGCGATGCACCACGACGAGGCAATGGCCCCGTGGGTGATTCCTTCGCCGAACCTGCCGACGCTCGACAGCGCCCTCGTGTACCCGGGCATGGTCCTGCTGGAGGGCACGCTGCTGTCCGAGGGCCGCGGCACGACCCGGCCGTTCGAGCTTGCCGGCGCGCCCGGCATCGATCCCGACCGGCTCGCGGGCGGGCTGAACGCGCTCGGCCTGCCCGGCGTCCACTTCCGGCCGGCAGCGTTCGAGCCGACCTTCCAGAAGCACGCGCGCCGCTCGTGCGGAGGCTGCCAGATCCACGTGACCGACCGGCGCGCGTTCCGGCCCGTCCGGACCGGCGTCGCGCTCCTGCAAGCCTGCCGCCGCGCCGCGCCGGAGCGGTTCGCCTGGCGCGAGCCGCCCTACGAGTACGAGCACGAACGAATGCCGATCGACATCCTCGCCGGCTCCGACGCACTCCGCCGCGCCCTCGACGCCGATCGTCCCGCCGTCGACATCGCCGCCGGCTGGGACGCCGACGTCGCCCGATTCGCGGCCGCCCGCACGCCCTTCCTCCTGTACTAGCGATGCGGAGCCGTCCGGCACCGACTGGTGGGCGGGAGTCCGGCGCGCCTGCCGCGATCCGGCGCGCCGCACAGCCGTCGCCGGTGATAGGATGGCCGTTTCACCGGATCCGACAGCCGTAGCGATGGTCAAGAACCGCGGCCGGCAGATCGAACACGATGTCGCGATCACCGCTGCGCCCTCGCAGGTGCTGGCCGCCTTCTTCGATGCCGAGGCGCTCGCCATCTGGTGGCGCACAGTGCGGGCGGTCACCACGCCGCGACCGCTGGGCGTCTACGCGGTGGAGTGGCGCTCGTCACCGTTCCCGGACGACGTGTTCGGCATGCTGGGCGGCGTCTTCTACGGCACGGTGATGGAGTTCCGGGACGGGCGTCAGTTCTTCGTCGCCGACGCGTACTGGCTGCCCCCCGAGGACGACCCGATCGGCCCGATGGGCCTGGAGGTCACCTGCCACGTCGCGGGACCGGGCACGCGGCTGCACGTGCGGCAGGGAGGAACGCACGACAACGCGCGCTGGGGCCGGTACTACGACCTCCTGACCGCCGGCTGGGTCGAGTCCCTCGGATCGCTGAAGCGCTACCTGGAGCAGGGCGCGGACCCCCTTCTGCCGCCCCGGGGCGTGGCGCCGCCGCTCTGATCGGCGCCCGGCGCAGCCACCGAGGCATGCCCACGGACCGGATCGTCATCGTCGGCGGCGGGGTCGTCGGGTCGAGCATCGCCTGGCACCTGCTCGACCGCGGCTTTCGGGGTCAGGTGACGGTCGTCGAGCGCGACCCCAGCTATCGCCGCGCGTCGTCCTTCCTCGCCATGGGCGGCGTCCGGCAGCAGTTCAGCTCCGCCGCGAACATCCGGCTCGCCCAGCACAGCGTCCGCTTCTACGAGCGTTTCGACGCCGCCATGCGCGTCCCGGAACACCGCCCCCGCGCCTGGTTCCGCCAGCGCGGCTACCTGTTCCTCGTCGACGCGGCGGGCGTTTCCCGCTTCGAGCGGCGCTACGCACGGCAGCGGGAGCTCGGGGCCAGGGTGGAGCGGCTCGACGTCGACGCCATCCGCACGCTGGTGCCCGACCTCCGCCTCGACGACATCCGCTTCGGCGTCTTCGGCCCGGACGACGGGTACGCGAATCCACGCGAAGTGCTGGCCGGCTTCCGCCACGCCGCCGCTGCCGCCGGCGCCGCCTACGTCACGGGCGAGGTGACTGGGGTCGGAACGGCCGGGGGCCGCGTCGGCGGCGTGACCCTCGGCGACGGCCGAGCCCTCGAAGCGCGGGCCGTCGTCAACGCCGCAGGGCCCTTCGCGGCCACGCTCGCGGCGCGTGCCGGCGTCGATCTGCCGGTCACGCCGGTGCGCCAGCATCTCTTCCGCTGCTCGCTCCCGCGCCGCTGGCCGCACCGTTTCCCGGTCGTCGTCGATCCGGGCGGCGTGCACTGGCGCCACGACGATCCGGCGGCGCCGGAGGATCCCGATCGCATCGTCGTCGCGTACACCAATCCGGACGAGCCGCCCGGCGAGAACTTCCGCGCCGACCCGGATCGCTGGGCCGACGTCGTCCGCCCTCCGCTCGTCGCCCGCCTGCCCGGGTTCGAGGCGGCGGAGCTGGTCGAGGCGTGGGCGGGGCTCTACGAGATGACGTCCGATCACAATCCCCTGCTGGGCGAGCATCCCGAGCTGGACGGCTTCGTGCTCGCCAACGGCTTCAGCGGCCACGGGCTCATGATGGCGCCGGCCACCGGGGCCGCGATGGCGGAGCTGCTGGTCACCGGCGCGTCGACGACGCTCGACATCGGCGCGTTCGATCCCGGTCGCTTCGCGCGCGGTGAGACGTTCCACGACGAAGCGATGATCTGATGGACCTCGACGCCTGGTTCGATCACGCTCGCCGCGACGCGGCCGAGCAGGGCAGCCCGGGGCTCGAGCCGTTGCTCGACATGCTGCAGCGCGCGACGCGGGCGCTGCGGGCCGCCGACTGGACGCAGGGACCGGGCGACGGCGGCGAGGGCGGTGCGCCCGACGCCCGGCCACCGATCCCGCCCCCCGGCCGCGGCCCCGACGGCAGCCGATGATCGTCTCGCCCGCGACGACGATCGCCGACCTCGCCGCCGCCCTCCGCCAACGCGACGTGACGGCGACCGCGCTCGTCGAGGAGTGCCTCGCAACCATCGCGGCGCTCGACGAGACCCTGAACGCGTTCGTGCTGGTGCGCGCGGACGAGTCGCGAGCGGAAGCCCGGGCCGCGGATCGGGAGCTCGCCCGCGGGGAGGACCGCGGACCGCTGCACGGCGTTCCGGTGTCGCTCAAGGACGTCATCGATCTCGCCGGAGCGCCCACCACGGCGGCGACGCCAGTGCGCGCGGGGCACCGCGCGGCGGCGGACGCCGCCGTCGCCGCGCACCTGCGTGCCGCCGGCGCCGTGATCGTCGGCAAGTGCAACCTGCACGAGCTGGCGTTCGGCACCACCGGCGAGGCGTCGGCTTGCGGCCCGACACGGAACCCGCACGACCCGCGGCACGTGGCCGGCGGCTCGAGCAGCGGCTCGGCCGTCTCGGTGTCGACCGGCATGGCGCTGGCTTCCGTCGGGACCGACACCGGGGGCTCCATCCGCATCCCGGCGTCGGCGTGCGGAGTGGTCGGCCTGAAGCCGGCCTACGGCGAGGTGAGCGCGGATGGCGTCTTCCCCTTGGCCCCGTCGCTCGACCACGTCGGACCGATCGCGCGGTCGGTGCGGGACGCGGAGACGCTGTACCGCGTCCTGCGGGGACGGTCCGCCGGCGGCGACGCCAGCGACGCGCGGGCGGCCCCGGTGCAGCCCCACCCACGCCTCGGGGTGCCGCGGCGCTACTTTCTCGACCTGCTCGAGCCGAGCGTCGAGGAGGCGTTCGAGGCGGCGGTCGAGCGCCTCGCGGGCGACGGCTGCCGCATCGCGGACGCCGACATCCCCCACGCCGCCGACGCCGGTCCGGTCTACCTGCACACGCAACTCCCGGAGGCGGCCGCCTGCCATCGGACGCTGCTCGACCGACACGGGGAGGATCTCAGCGAGGAAGTGCGCCTGCGGCTGGCGCTGGGGCGCTACGTGCTGGCCGAGGACTACGTGCGGGCGCAACGCGGGCGGGCGGTCCTGGCGGGCGAGGTCGACACGGCGCTCGAAGGCTGCGACGCCCTCCTGCTCCCCGCGCTGCCGATCGTCCCTCCGCGCCTCGGAGTCGAGAGGATCGCCGTGGGCGGCACAACCGAGGCCGTCCGCCCCCTGACGCTGCGGCTCACGCAGCTCTTCGACCTGACGGGGCACCCGGCGATTGCGATACCCTGCGGCCACGCCGGAGGGCTGCCGGCAGGCCTGCAACTCGTCGGCCGCCGAGACGGCACGGCCGCCCTCCTCGCGCTGGCGGCGGCCTGGGAGCAGACCATCCGGGGCCAGGCGTCTGCGCCGGAGAACGGTGCGAACTCCTGACCCGCCCCGTCAGGGGCGCGTGCGCGCCTTGGCCCGCAACTCCTCGTAGCGGGTGTTCGGGGCGGACTCGGTCTCCACCGGCAGGCCCGCTCCGGCCCACCCGGGATGAACGACCTGCCCGGTGGCGCGATCGTGCGCGCCGCCGAAGCCGCCCATCACGTTGCAGACGTCGGTGTAGCCGGCCGACGCCAGGATCTGGGCGGCGCGGGCGGACCGACCGCCCATCTGACACCCGACGAGCAGCCGGGCGTCCGGGTCGTAGTTGGCCTGCATCACGGCGAGGAACTCGGGGTTCGGCATCATCTGGCCGGTCGCCGGGTCGCGGTGCAGGAGCGGCACGTTGCACGCGCCGGCCGGATGGCCGCCGTCGAATTCGGGGACCGAGCGGACGTCGACGTAGGTGTAACCCTCGTTCTGCTGCAGCTCGCGCGCCTGACTGACGTTGATGTCCCTTGTGCCCATCGCCGGTCCCACCCTCCTTCGGAGCGCCATAGTAGCATTCCCGCCCGTGCCGAGCCCTCGATGATCGCGCGTCTGTTCCACGCCTGGGAGCGGCGGCTCGTGGCGGTGACCACGGACCGCGTGGTCCGCCCCTTCGACTGGGGGCTCGACTGGCTGCCGGACGCCGCCCGAACCGAGTCGCCCGCCGAGTCGCTGCGAGCCTGGGCGGCCGCCGCGACCGCCGGGAGCGAACGATTCTATTCGGCCCCTCCCGCGGAGGGCTTCCGCTTCGACGGGCACCTCCTGGACTACCCCAGCGCCGTCGTGACGCCGCACCCCGAGAACAACGTCGTCCGGGCGCGCTACTTCGCCGCCGAGCGCCTGCGCGCCGCCGCCCGCGGGGCGGCGCGGCGGGCCGTGGTCGTGCTCCCCCAGTGGAACGCGGATGCCGGCGCCCACGTCGGGCTGTCCCGGCTGATCGCGCGCTTCGGCATCAGCGCCCTCCGGCTGAGCCTGCCGTACCACGACACGCGCATGCCGCCGGAACTGCACCGCGCCGACTACATCGTGAGCGCCAACATCGGCCGCACCCTGCAGGTCTGCCGGCAGGCGGTGCTCGACGCGCGGCGCGCCGTCGACTGGCTGCGGACGCGAGGCTACCAACGCATCGGCATCCTCGGAACCAGCCTCGGGTCGTGCCTCGCGCTGCTGACCGCCGCCCACGACCGGCGCATCACGGCCGCGGCGCTCAACCACATCTCGCCGTACTTCGCCGACGTGGTCTGGGAGGGGCTGTCGACGGCGCACGTCCGCGAGGGCCTCGACGGCTCGGTCGATCTCTCCCTGCTCCGCGATCTGTGGATGCCGATCAGCCCGGCCCCGTACGTCGAGCGGATGCGTGGGAAGCGCGTTCTCCTCGTCTACGCGCGCTACGACCACTCGTTCCCGGTGCGGCTGTCCCGGGAGCTCGTGGCCGACTTCCGGCGCCGCGGGCTCGACCCGGAGGTGTTCGTCCTGCCCTGCGGCCACTACAGCACGGGGATCGCACCGTTCAGTTGGCTCGACGGGTACGCCCTGATCCGCTTCCTCGCCCGTCGCGTGTAGCGCCGGCCGACGGCCTGCAAGGGCGGCCGAAGGCCTGTAGCGGCGGCCGCCTGACAGGACCTCAGAGGAACCGCAGCAGGCTGCGGAGGGCGGCGTAGAGGATGCTTGCCAGCTCGCGCACCAGCGGCGTGAGGTCCTGCTCGTTCATGGCGTCGGCCACGGTCAGCGGCTCCGTGAGCAAGAGCCAGATCGTCGCCCCTGCCAGGGTGGCGGCCAGAACGCCGATGATGCCGACGAGGCTCAGGCCGACGCGGAAGAACGACATGGACACGAACCGGCAAGTCGCGGCAACGCGACCGAACTTCGACTCTACCTCATTGTGACGGTTGCGGCCGCCTCCCCGTTCAGACGACCGCGCCGCCGCGCCGGCCCGGGAGCCGGACGGGAGATCGGCATCAGGGCTCGACCGGCTCGCCGAAACCGGCTTCGCCGAGGGAGGCGAGCAACCTGTCGCTGTCTCCGACGACGACGGCGATGAGCCGCTCGGGGTGCAGGTGGCGGGCTGCCGCGCCCGCGACGTCGCCGGCGTCGACGGCCGCGACGCGCGGGACGAACGTCCTGTAGTCGTCGGCCGGGAGGTCGAACAACGCCAGGTGCATGGCGGCGGCGGCGAGTTGCCCGGCCGTCTCGAAGCGGCGGGCGAAGCCGCGGGTGAGCGCGGCGCGGGCGCCGTCGAGCTCACCCGCCGACACCGGACGGTCGCCGCCGATGTCCGCGATCTCCGCCGCCGCCTCGCGAATCGCGTCGGTCGTGGCGGACGTCTCCACCGCCGCACGCAGCAGGAACGGTCCACGGCCGCGGCGCAGGCTCAGCACGGTGCGGGCGCCGTACGTGTAGCCCTTCCTCTCCCGCAGATTCGAGTTGATCCGGCTGACGAACTGGCCTCCGAGCACCATGTTGAGCACCAGCAGCGCGGGGTAGTCGGGCGAGGTGCGGGCAGCGCCGAGATGCCCGAGGCGGATCTCCGACTGCACGGCACCGGGGCGCGAGAGGAACACCAGCCGCCGGGGCGAGGGCTCCGGGTCGGGCGGCGGAGGCGAGGGGGAGCCGTCCCCGCTGCCGGGCACCGCCGCGAGCTGCTCGGCCGCGAGGGCCCGCAGCCGGGCCCCGCCGGCGCCGACGACAATCACCGTCCAGCCCGGGGAGCCGAAGTGACGCGCGTGGAACGCGGCGACGTCCTCGGCGCCGGCCGCCTCGAGCGAGGAGGCGGAACCGACCGGCGAGTGGGCGTATGGATGGGAGCCGTAGAGCGCGGCGAGCCAGGCGCGGTCGGCAACGGCGCCCGCGACCCGCTGCATCTGGGCCAGGCGATTCAGGCGCAGCCCCCGCACCCGGTCGACGTCGTCGGGATCGAATCGCGGGCGCGCCACCACCTCGATGAGGTGGGCGATCGCCTCGCGGGCGAAGCGTGCGAGCGCCGTGACCGACACGAGCGTGCCGTCGCTGGTCACCTCGGTCGCCAGCGCCCCGCCGATCCGCTGCAGCGCCCGGTGCAGTTCGATCCCGGAGCGCTCGCGGCTGCCCTCGTCGAGGAGGTCGCCGGTCAGCGCCGCCAGCCCCTCACGGCCGGGCGGGTCCGCGGCCGAACCGTGGCGCAGCAACAGCAGCACGGTGACCAGCTCCGAGCGCGGCCGGTCGATGGTCGAGAGGCGGATGCCGTTCGGGAGCGCGTCGGTCGCGACGCGCGGGAACTCGAAGGGGGACGGTTCGCCGAGGCCCGGCAGGGCCGTGCGGTCGGCGGGAGTCACGAGACGTCCGCCGGCACGGCGCCCGGGAGAGCGGCGCCGGTCGACCCTAGCGGCACGATCGAGAGCGCGACGCGGCGCTCTGCCGCAAGCCGGGCCGCCGCGGCGCGCACCCCGTTCCCGTCCACCCGCCGGTAGCGGGCCAGGTCGCCGGCGAGGTAGCCGGGCGTCCCCGCGTACACGTTGTAGCGGTTCAACTGGTCGGACCTTCCGCCGAACCCGCCGACCCGCTGCAGGAGCGCAGCCGCTGCACTCTCCGCGGAGCGGAGAACGCGGGCCAGCTCGTCCCCGCTCGGACCCTCGAACGCCAAGCGGGCCAGCGCGTCCTCGACGACCGCCTCCACGTCGGCCGCCCGGGCGGTCGGCGCGACCGTGGCCGAGATCGCGAACAGCCCCGCTATCTCCCGCGAATCCTGCCACGCGCTGACATCCGTCGCCAGGCGGCGATCGCGGACCAGGGCCCGGTGGAGACGGGACGACAGGCCGCCGGCCAGGAGGTCGGCCAGCACGTCGAGCTCCGCGTCGCCCGCTTCGAACAGAGCCGTCGTGCGCCACGTGAGGTAGACGCGCGCAAGCTCGACCCGATCCTCGAGGCACAACGAAAGGGGCAACGAGGCGGACGCCCCGGACGAAGCGGTGGGAACCGCCACGGGCGGCGGCGGGGGACCGGCGGGGATCTCCGCGAAGTACCGGGCGGCGAGGGCGAGGGCCTCGTCCGTGTCGATGTCGCCGGCGATGGCGAGCGACGCGTTGCCCGGGTGATAGTAGGCCGCGAAGAACTCCCGGACGTCGTCGAGCTGCACCGCGTGCAGGTCCGCCGGCATGCCGATCGTCGGCCAGTGGTACGGGTGGGGCGAGGGGAAATGGGCCGCGGCGAGGACCATCATCGCCAGGCCGTAGGGTCGGTTCTCGTAGTTCTGGCGGCGTTCGTTCAGCACCACGTCGCGCTGCGTGGCGAGCTTGTCGGCGGACAGGGCCGGCAGCAGGTACCCCATCCGGTCGGACTCGAGCCACAGCGCGCGCTCGACCGCCTCCCGCGGCACGGTCGCCCAGTAGTTGGTCCGGTCGGCGTTGGTCGACCCGTTCAGGGCGCCGCCGGCCTCCTCGAGCGGCCGGAAGTAGCCGCTGTCGTGGTGCTCGGAGCCCTCGAACATCAGGTGCTCGAACAGGTGCGCGAACCCCGTCCGCCCCGGGCGCTCGTTCTTGGATCCGACGTGGTACCAGAGGTTGACGGCGACGACGGGGCAGGCGTGCTCCTCGTGCACGATGACGTCGAGCCCGTTGTCGAGCGTCGCCTTGGTGTAGGGCAGCGTGGCGGACACCGGCTCAGTCCCCCAGCATCCGCACCACGACCCGTCGCGTGCGCGGCCGGGTGTCGAGCTCGGCCAGGACGATCTGCTGCCAGGTGCCGAGGTCGACCTGGCCGTCCGTGAACGGGAGCGTGATGGACGGTCCGAGAATGGCGGCGCGGACATGGCTCGAGCCGTTGTCGTCGCCCCAGCGCTCGTGGTGCCGGTACTCGCCGCGGCGCGGCGCCAGGCGCTCCAGAGCCGCGCCGAGATCCGCGACGGCGCCCGGCTCGTGCTCGATCGTCGTGATGGACGCCGTGGAGCCGACGACCGCCACCGTCACCACGCCGGAGGTGAGGCCGGAGCGCGCCACGGCGGCGGCCACCTCCGCTGAGATGTCGCGCACGTCGCCCTGCCCCGTCGTCCGGACCTCGCAGCGGGCGGTGGCCACCATGCGGACCGTGATTGTAGCCGACGTCCGGAGCGAGCCCCTTGGCGTCCTCCAGGTAGTAGAGGTGCGCCGTCCGCGGGCGTGCGCGGCCTCGATGACCGCCTCGTAGACGTTCGGCCGCATCTTGCGGGTGGCGCCCAGGTTGTCGTCGACGACGGTCGGGCGGGGACGGCACGCCCCGAAGTCGCCGGCCGGCGGCTTCGGCCGTTGCGCAACGCCGGGCGGGGACACTACGATGGCCGTCGGCGATGCGTCCCCCACTGCTCCAGCGGAGGAGCGTGGGTCTGCACGGGGCATTTGCAGGAGGCATGAAGTGATGGGACCTCTCGTGTCGCCGGGCGTTCCCGTACGGGCGATGCTGGCCGGCGCGCTGGCCGCGTGCCTCTCCGCCGGCCCAGCCGGCGCCGCCCAGCGCGACCTCCGATTCGACGTGCCGCCCGAGTGGCTCGAGCAGCAGCCGTCGTCGACGATGCGCGTCGCCGAGTTCCTCCTGCCGCGCCTGGAAAGCGACGTCGAGGACGCCGAGCTCGTGGTCTTCTACTTCGGAGGCGGCGGCGGGGCGGTCGAGGCCAATCTGGAGCGCTGGACGAACCAGATGCTGCAGCCCGACGGCACGCCGTCCGCGGAGGTCGCCACGACCACCAGCTTTCTGGTGGGCGACCTTCCCGTGACCCTCCTCGACGTGCCGGGGACGTTTGCGGCCGAGGTGCGGCCCGGCTCCCGCATGCGCTACTACAAGCCCGACTTCCGGCTGCTGGCGGCGGTCGTCGAGACGCCGGCGGGGCCCTACTTCTTCAAGCTGACCGGCCCCGACCCGACGGTGCGACGCTGGTCGGACTCGTTCGAGGCGGCGATCGAATCGGCCCGGCTCGACTAGCTAAGCTCGCTTCGCTAGCCGGGCCGCCGTGGAGCCACCGCCTCAGACCGCCCGGCCTTCCAGGTCGGGGTGCATCCCACCCCACGGGGTACGCCGCTCGTAGGCGTGCGCCACGCCGAGCACCGTCGCCTCGTCGTAGAGGCGGCCGGTCACCATCAACGCCACCGGCAGCCCGGCGGCGAACCCCGCCTTCACCGCGACCGCCGGGTGGCCGGTCAGGTTGGTCATCGCCAGACCGGCGCTGCGGCTCGGGCTGACGAATACATCGACGCCCGCCAGCAGGCCCTCCAGGCGCTCGATGAGCAGCGTGCGCGCACGCTGGGCCCGCAGGTACTCCACGGCCGGGATGTAGCGGGAGGCCCGGAAGCTGTTGGGCCACGCGTCGGCCGTCTGGCGCGTCAGCTCGTCGACGCCGCCGCTCAGGGTCAGGTCGTCGAACGCCGCTGCCGACTCGGCTTCCAGGACGATGCGCAGTGCGTCGGCGGGGAAGTCGGGCAACTCGACCGGGACGAGCGTCGCCCCCGTCTCGCGCAGCACGTCGAGCGCGGCCGCCAGCACCCCCCGCTGCTCGCCCGTGGCGTCACCGCGCGGCTCGTCCAGCTCGCGGGCCACGTAGCCGATGCGCAGGCGTCGGAGGTCGAGGTCCGGACGCCACTGGAACGGAGCGTCGATGGCGGTTCCGTCCCGCCCGTCGGGACCGTAGATGGCGTTGAGCACCAGCGCGCAGTCCTCGGCCCGGCGGCACATCGGTCCGATCTTGTCCATCGTCCAGCTCAGGGCCATGGCGCCGTGGCGGCTCACCCGGCCGTAGGTGGGCCGGAGGCCGGTAACGCCGCAGGCGGCCGACGGCGAGATGATGGAGCCGAGCGTCTCGCTGCCGATGGCGAAGGCGACGAGGCCGGCGGCCGTTGCGGCGCCCGGGCCCGCCGACGATCCGCTGGAGCTGCGGGTGACGTCCCACGGGTTGCGGGTCGAGCCGCCGAACCAGACGCCGCCGCGGGCGAGCGCGCCCGTGGAGAGCTTGGCGACGAGCACCGCGCCGGCGTCGCGCAACCGCTCGACGACGGTCGCGTCGTAGTCGAACACCTGGTCGGCGAAGGGCCGCGCGCCCCACGTGGTCGGAATCCCGGCCGTCGCCAGCAGGTCCTTGGCACCCCACGGCACGCCGTGCAGCGGCCCGCGGTAGCGGCCGGCCGCGATCTCGCGATCCGCTTCCGCCGCCTGCGCCCGGGCCAGCTCGGGGGTCGGGGTGACCACGCAGCGCAGCAGCTCCCCGTGGCGCGCCAGCCGCGCGAGGTACATCTCCGCCAGGGCCGTCGCGGTGACCTGCCGCCGCTCGAGCCGGCTGGCGAGGAGGGTCAGCGGCGCGAACGCGAGCGCTTCGAGGGAGGACGGCGCTTCGCCGTCGGGCGCGCGCTCGTATGGCTGTGCGGCGTGTGGTGTGGCGCGGCCCGCGGGCCGGCCGGCCGCCACCGCCTGGCCGCCGCTGCCGGGGTATGCTGGCCCGCAAGGGGGGACTCGGGATGCGGCAATCGCCCATCGCGCGCCGGGCGTTCAAGCGGGCCGATCCGGCCGGTCAAGCCCCGGGCGCAGCCCGGCGGCACGCCCCCGGCCCCCCCCCCGCATCGGCGCACGCCCCCGGCGGCGGGCCCGCGGCGAGCCGCGGGGCTGCGCCCGCGGCAAGACCGGCCGGAACGGCCCGCAGGAACGCCCGGCGCCCGATGGGCGATTGCCGCATCCCGAGTCCCCCCTTGCGGGCCAGCATACCCCGGCAGCGGCGGCCAGGCGGTGGCGGCGAACGGAACGATCGTCAGCCGCGGTCGGGCGGCGCCCCCGGAGCCGGCCCCGCGCCGGACGGAGGCGAGCCCGCCTCCGGCGGAGAAGGCGCGGCCGGAGAAGGCACGGCGGGAGAAGGCACGGCCGGAGAAGGCACGGTCGCCGTCGCCCGCGGCGGAGCCGGTAGCGCAGGAGCCGGCACGGCCACCCGCGGCGCCGGCACGGTCGCCGGCGCGGCCGTCCTCGGCGGCGTCTGGACGGGCGGAGCCGGGGCCAGCGGCGGAGCCGGCGTGGCCGGGGGCAGCGGCACGCCGGGCGGCACGCCGGGCGCTCCCGCCGGCGGCGCGCCGGAGCCGAAGCGGTTCAGGATGATCGCCCCGAACCCCGTCGTCCACGCCACGTACTCCACGAGCAGGCCGGTCAGCGTGAACAGCACGGCGAAGAAGGTGAAGAAGTTGCCCGCCGCGCGCATTGCGTCGCTCGCCATTGCCGGGACGAGGAGAATGGCCATGCCGCCCCACACCGTCAGGTAGGGGGCGGGCCCGCTCCGCCCGAAGCGCTCGCCGATCCACGCGCCGACCCCGTGGACCACCCCGGTGAACCCGACCAGCATCACGACGAACAGCGCTAGACCGAGGAACGGGAGGAGCAGGAGGAACGGAATGCCGATGACGGAGATCACCAGCAGGAAGACGCCCGCCAGCAGGACGGGGACCAGGAGCACCTGCGCCAGGAAGCCGACGAGCCCCGCCTTGACCGGCTCGTCCCGGCAACGACGGCCGACGCGCTCGACCAAGCCTCCGCCCACGAACACGATGAGCGAGGCGAGCAGAGCGAGGAGGATGAAACGCACGAGGGTGCCCGCCAGATCCGCCACGTAGTAGGGTCGGAAGCGCCCGCCGTCGAACCAGTCGCCGCCACCGAAGGCGCCGCCGAACCCGACGTGGTTGATCCCGCGCCGGAACTCTGCCGTCGGAGCTCGGGAGACCGGCCCGCCCACGACCGTCACCTCGCTGTCCACGAACGCCTCGGGACCGAACCGTGCCGAGCCGCCGACGACCACCACGTCCCTCGCCACGTAGCCGTTGACCTCCAGCGACCCGCCGATCACGACGATGTCGCCCCGCACCTCTCCGTCCATCGTGACCCGGCCGCCCAGCACCACGATGTCGCCGTCCACCCGTTCGTCGTCGGCCACGGCGACCGTCCCGAAGAAACGCACCGTGTCCCCGGCCACGACGCGCCGAGCGGGCCGATCCGGGGCCGCCGCTTCCGGCGGGGCCGGCGCTTCCGGCGGGGTCGGCGCCGCGGCCGCCTCCGGCGAGGCCGGCGCTTCCGGCGCCGCGGGGGCGTCCGGCGCTATCTGAGCGGCCGGTGCGGGCTCGGACGACGGCTCCGGAGCCGAAGCCGCCTCGGCGTCGAGCGTGGGCTGCGGCGAGTCGACATCGGCACGCGGGTCCGCGGCACGCGGATCCGCATCCGGGGCTCCGAGCAGCGCCGCCCGCTCGTCGGCGCCCAGGTACGTCAGGCGCAGAACGAGGCCGGCGTCCTCGCCGAGGAGGTCGCGCAACTCCTGCCCCGAGACCGGCCGGCCGTCGACGGCGACCACGCCGTCGCTCACCTCGACGACGCCGATGCCGTCGATGGGGGGCTGCGGGAAGAGCCGGACTCCGTCCGAGAGCGCGGTCACCTCGAACCGGGCCCGAACCTCCTCGGCGAGATCCGCCGCGCGCTCGATCGACGGTTGGACGGGAGAGGCGGCGGTGGCGGGCGGCGCCGCGACCGCCACCACTCCGGCCGCGGTCATCAACCACCCGAAGGACACGGCCCCCGGGCGGGGCCCCCTGCGCTGCCGGAAGGGAATCACCACTGCTTGTCCTCCTTCGACCTCGGTTCCCGGCCGATCCTGAGCAGGCGGTGCAACGCGTAGAGCGCGGCCACCCCCACGAGCTCTACGACGACGAGGCCGCCCGTCACCCCGGGCGTCGAAACGGCCTCACCAATCTCCTGGCCTACCCGCCGCAGTATGGCCCAGCCGTCGAGGCCCCCTTCGACCGCCCGTACAACCCAGACGAACCCCTCCGCGGAGAAGTTCAGCAGCGCCACCGCCCCCGACCCGAGGAACGGGAGCGCCGCGAGCAGCGCCCACACCGCCGTGGCCGCTCCGAGAGCCAGGACGGCCACCAGCGCCAGACTGTGCCATCGCGAGCCGGTCGGGTCGCCGGCGTTCCCGTGGGCGCCTTCGACGGCCTGCGCGACCCGCTCCGCCAGGCGGGCGGGCGCCCGGGCCGCCGTCAGATCGGCGGCCACGGCGGCGAACAGCCGGTCGGCCTCCTCGGCACGACCCGCCAGCTCGGCCTCCAGCCAGCGCTGCGCGGTAGAGCCCTCGTCCGCTGACACCGGGTGTGACGCCCCCCTTGTGTGTCTACGGGGCGGACCACGCGGACGTTCCGCCGCCGGGCTCACCCGTGCGTCGCGGTCCGCAGGCGTTCGGCCAGCGCCCGGCGCGCGCCCTCGACGCGCGTGCGGGCCGTCTGCTCGGGCACGCCCATCACGTCGCCCACCTCGGCGAAGGACAGGCCGGCCTGGTAGCGCAGCACGATGGCGGCCCGGTACCGCATCGGCAACTGCTCGAAGGCGGCCGCGAGCGGCTGCCCGGGCCGGTCGGAGGCCGGGCCGGAGCGGCCTCCGACCGCGTCCGCGGCAGAGCCGGTCCGGCCTTCGCCGGAGTGCGCCGCCGCCGGCGCCGGGAGGGCGACGGGCGCCGCGGAGGGCTCGCTCCGTTCCGCGCGGCGCAGTGCGTCGGCCGCCGTGTTATGGGCGATGCGGAGCAGCCACGGGGCCACGCGCTGGTCGGAGGAAAGGGCGGGCAGTCTCCGGAACGCCTTCACGAACGTCTCCTCGGCGACGCCGGCCGCGGCATCCGGCGCACCGAGCATGCGCAGCGCAAGGTTGTAGACGGCGTGCTGATGCCGGTCGACGAGCGCACGACGCGCTCGCCGGTTGCCGGACCGCGACTCCCGGACGAGCCGCGCGTCGATACGGGCGGCGTCGTCGGCCTCGGGGGCACTGTGGGCCCGGTCGCCCCGGGGGGTGCCCGCGGAAGCCCGGGAAGGCTCGCGGCTCATTGCCGGCGCAGTCCGAGCGCGAACTCGGCAATCAGCTTGCGGTGCAGCTCGCTGACGCCCTCCCCCACCTCGAGGGACTTGGCCTCGAGCAGCAGGCGACCCACCTCGTACTCGGCGGAGAACCCGTAGCCGCCGTGAATCTGGATGGCATCGAGTGCGTTGGCGGTCGCCGCCTCGCTCGCGGTCAGCTTGGCCATCGAGGCCTCCATCGAGCAGCGCTCCGCCCCCGCGTCCTTCATGCGCCCAAGTCGGTAGACCAGGGCACGCGCCGATTCCGTCCGGCAGATCATGTCGGCGATCTTCTGCTGCACCATCTGGAACTCGCCGATGCGCTGGCCGAACGCCTCCCGCTCCCGCGCGTAGGGCAGCGTCAGATCGATGGCCCGCTGCGCCTGTCCCACGCAGCGCGCCGCCACCGAGAAGCGGCCCATGTCGAGCGCCCCGCCCAGAATCGGGAACCCGCCTCCGACGTCGCCGAGCACCGCGTCGTCGGGCACCGCGACACGGTCGAAGTGAATGGTCGCCAGGTTGTCGCGCTTCAGCGTGCGCATCGGCAACTCGGAGATCCCGACCCCCTCGGCGCGCGGATCGACCAGGAACACCGTGACGCCCCGGTGACGGGCGTCGGGATCGACGGTCGCCGCGACCAGCAGCAGTCCGGCGTGCGCGGCGTGGGAGATGAAGACCTTCGACCCGCTGAGCGACCACCCGCCTCCGGTGCGAACTGCCCGCGTGCGGACCGCGGCCAGATCGCTTCCGCCGCCCGGCTCCGTGAGGCACGCCGAGGTCAGCACCGATCCGTCGCAGATCGCGGGCAGCCAGCGCTCGCGCTGGGCCTCGGTCCCGAAGCGCACGATCGACCCGGCGACGAGCGAGTTCGTCACCGAGACCACCGACGCGACCACCCAGTCGACGCGCGCCAGCTCCTCGCAGATCACGCCGTAGGTCACGACGTCCGAGCCGCCGCCGCCGTAGGCCTCCGGCAGCACCGGCGTCAGGAATCCCAGCGGTATCAGCTTTCGAATCAGCTCCGCGGGATAGCGCTCCTCGCGCTCGTGCTCCTCGACGAACGGCAGGATCTCCCGCTCCGCGAACTCCCGGACGGCGCGGCGCACCTGCCGCTGCTCGGAAGTGAGGTCGAAATCGGCGGACCGGCTCGGTCCGACCTGCGCCTCGGTGGCCATTGCCGTCGTCACGCATCCTCCTCTCGCCGGCCCGCGACCCAGCGGAGCGCCGAGGCGAGATCGACGGCCGCCTGCGCAAGCTGCCGGACGCGTCCGGCGAGCTCGTCCGACGGCTCGCGCGCCGCCGTGAAGTCCTCCCTGGTCGCGTACACGTAGCGCGGGATGATGTGGCAGCGGTAGTCGAACATGAGGCTGTTCGCAAATCCGATCGGCGACATGTAGCTCCGCTGACCGCCGGCGGCGCACAGGAAACCGACCGCCTTCGCCTCCCATGCGCTCCCGGTCAGTTCCAGGAAGTTCTTCACCGCCGCATTGAGATCGTAGTTGTAGACCGGCGACGCGATCAGGATCGCCGCCGCCGCCGACACCCGCTCCGTCAGCGGCCGGATCGCCGGATGGTCGTAGCAACTGTTGCCGTCGCAGACCGGCAGGTCCCACTCCCGCAGGTCGAGAAGGTCGCCGGGCGTGCCGATGCCTTCGAGCGCCTCCGCAGCCGACAGCGCCAGCCGGTGCGAGCGGCTGGCCGGATTGAGGGAGCTCGAGACGACGAGCACTGGCGGGGCGTCGACGACGGAACCCATCTGCGTGAAGTATACGAGGCCGGAACGCACTCTCTACTGGGAAACTCAGCCAGGTTTCGTCTATCCGCGGGTCCGGCCCTGCCGGGTGGAAAACTCAGACCACGCGCCGCTCGTGGAGGGCCGCGATCGCCTCGGGCGAGTAGCCGAGCTCCGCCAGGATGGCGTCGGTGTGCTCACCGAGCGCGGGCGCCCTGCCCCGGATGCCGGCCGGTGTCGCCGACAGGGTGAACGGGGTCTCCGCGACCGGAGCCGGAGCGCCGGCGTCGGGCGCGGCGACGGAGCGAAGGAAGCCGATGGCCTGCACGTGGGCGTCGTCGAGGACCTGCTGCGGGGACAGCACCGGCCCCGCCGGGATGCGGGCCCGGTCGAGCGCCGCGAGCGCCTCCTCCGTCGTCCGCTCCCCGCACCAGGCAGCCATGCGCTCGCTGATCGCCTCGCCGTTGTCGCCCCGCAAACGGTCGTCCGCGAACCGCGGATCCTCGAGCCAGTGCGGCTCCCCGAGCAGGGCCGTCCAGCGCTCGAAGAGAGGCTGGCCGATGCACTGCACCAGCACCCAGCCGTCGCGGGTGCGGAAGGCGTCCGAGGGAGCCTGCGTCTGGCTGCGGTTGCGGGTGGCCACCCGATCCGGCCGGATCATCGCCTGCTCCATCAGGACCCCGTTGGCGACGGTGAGCGCGGAGGCCAGGAGCGACCCGCGGACGTGCTGGCCCTGGCCGGTGTCGCGGCGCACCAGCAGCGCGGCCAGGGTGCCGACCGTCGCCGCCAGCGCCGTGGTGAAGTCGACATAGGGCGCGTAGGCTTTCGTCGGCTCGCCCGGCCGCCCCGAGAGGTACATCGCGCCCGACATGGCCTGCCCGATCCCGTCGAACCCGAGCCGGTGCGACGACGGCCCGCCGGCGCCGAACGCCGACACGCTCGTCAGAATCACGTCCGGCTTGACGGCGGACAGCGCCTCGTAGTCCAGGCCGAGCGCCTCGAGCGCCGCATCCGGCAGGTTCGCCACCACCACGTCCGTGGTCGCCACCAGCCGCTGCAGCACGCTGCGCCCCTCGCGGGTCCGCGGATTCAGCGTCATCCCCCGCTTGCCGCGGTTCATCTGGAGGTAGAAGGCCCCGTCCCCGCCGCCGGTGACCGGCATCAGGAAACGGTCCTCCCCGCCCCGGACCTTCTCGACCCGGATCACCTCGGCGCCGAGGTCGGCGAGCAGGGCCGCGCAAAACGGCCCCGCGATGAAGCGGCCGAAGTCGAGGACACGGACTCCGTGGAGCGGGTCAGGCATGGAATGACGACCTCCGCGGGGAAGCATGTCACTGCGCTGCGGCAGGGACAGCCTCCATGAGAGTGCGATGGAACACGGAGAAGCTCTTCGAGCGGTTCTGAGCGGGATCCATATGCGCTGCAATCTCCCGCGCGGCCTCGGTTTTCCGGAGACCGCCCCGGAAGTACCCGTGTCGCTGCAGGATGCGCTCGAACGCCTCCCAGGTATCGGCGATAGTGTCCGGATCGCGATATCCCCTGCGATTGGGGACGGTCGGCGTCACTTTCGGGAACGCTCGCAGCACGGCCTGCCAGTCACCGAAGTACCAGGCTTCCAGTTCCTCGATCACCATCCTGTTGGGACGTGCGGGCTCGCCCTGGTTCACCAACGGATCGCCAACACCGAATTGCCCCTCCATCCATAAATCGCCGATCAATGCTCCCTCTTCGAGAAACTCGTCGACTCCCGCTATGTCCGACACCCTTTCCACCCGCGTATACCCCCGAGCGTCTCGCCACAGGACGCGCACTTCCTTCGATCGTGCATCGTTCAGAAAAAACGGTGAGTGGGTGGTTACCAGCAGTTGCGTACGCTCACTGGCCGCTCTGCATTCCTCGGCGAGCTCGGGCAGCAGCCGCGGGTGCAGGAAGTTCTCCGGCTCCTCCACACCGATCAGCTGAGGCGGCGTGGGGTCGTGAAGCAGCGTGAGATAGGCGAGCATCTTCAAGGTCCCGTCGGAAGCGAACTTCGACAGAACAGGTGTGTTGAACGGTGCGTCCCTGATGCGAAGCACCAGCCTCCCGTCCGCCAGCGCGGTAGCTTCGGCGCGGTCGACCCGCGGTACGCGCCGGCGCAGCACGTTGAAGATGGCCTGCAGTCGCTCCGGATGCTCCTCGTGCAGGTACTGGATGACATTGGCGAGGTTGGCTCCGGTCGACGAGAGGCGCTCCTCTCCTCCTGCCTCAGGATTGCCGCGCGCCGCGGCTGCCGACAGATAGGACAGGTGCCAACCCGACACGAACTCGCGTAACGCGATCACGCGCGGATTCTCCGCGAGCATGCCAAGCGTGTTGACTGCGAGCACATCCGGCCCCGCGAGTGTCCGAGGAATGCGCGTGTCCGTCTGCTCAGGCGCTTCACCCGTGATCACCATGCCCTCGCCACGCGCGTAGTCCATGAAGTAGAACGGGCGCCCCGAACCGCTCCCTCGTGTCCAGCGAAGGGACTCCCGGCTGACTACCGGGCGTCCCTTCTCTTCGTGCAGCTCCAGGTGATAGGTTATGAGCGGCGTCTGGGGCCGCTCCCGGTACTTCAGTTCGACGACGATTGGCCCCTCGCTGTCGCGACTGCGCAATTCGCGGAAGCGCCCGCGGCGATCCCACGCCTTGCGGATGCCGTCCGAGAAGCACTCCGACAGGAACGCGAACACGTCGAAGACGGTCGATTTGCCGCTGCCGTTCGGACCCAACAGCACTGTGAGCGGCGTCAGGTCCTTCAGGTTGACGTCCCGAAGCGCCCGGTAGTTGCGCACTCTGAGCGCCGTTACGCGCGGTGGGGTCGGGTGGAACATGCGCTGTCCGCTCGCTTCAGGCGAATCCTCCTGCCGGGACTTCCGGATCGGATGGTGCCGGATCCGTCACTATGCCAGCGCCTGGGGAGGGTGGCTCGGAGCGAACGGGAGCATAGCCCACACGCTCGGCTACTTCCCGGTCGCCCTCGGCGAGCGTCGCGAGTGGCGTCTCGCAGCCATCTCCCCCGCGCGCCGCTCGGCGCTCCTATGGCAGCGGGAGCTGGCGGCTCTCCTTCTCGCGCGCCTGGTGGAAGGCGGGCCGGGGCTCGGGCGTCCGCACCTGCTCGAGCCAGAAGACGCCGTCGTAGGGGACGGAGTTGCCGCGCGTGCCGATGAGATCCACGTCGCCGTCGCCGTCCATGTCGCGGACGATGAACATGTCGAACATGCCGCGGACGCGCCGCGACACGTCGTGGCGGATCCACGTCCCGGCCGGGTTGCCGGGGTGCTCGAACCAGGCGAGGCGGCCGGCGCGGTGCGAGGGGGCGATCTCGGTGGCGTCGAAGTCGCGCGGGTCCTGGCTGTAGGCGCCCGCGAACGCGTCGAGGCGGCCGTCGCCGTTGATATCGGTCAGCACGAAGCCGACCAGCCGGTCCGGCGCGAGGCCGCCGATCGTGTGCTGGCGCCATGTGCCGGCCGGATCCGCCGGCTGTTCCAGCCACGAGAGGCCGTTGCGCTCGTCCCGGATCGCGACATCGACGCGCCCGTCGCCGCTCAGGTCCGCGAAATCCATGTTGAAGCCTGTGACCACCGCCTCCGGCTCGATCTCGATGCGGTGCTCGACGAACGCGATCGCATCGTCGCTCACGTTCTCGAACCAGAAGATGCGGCGCTCCATGCGCGATCCGCCGATGACGTCCAGATCGCCGTCGCCGTCGAGGTCGAAGGGCTGCGAGTTGATCGGCACGACGACGCGGGCCAGCTCGTGTTCCACCCACGCGTCGCCGTCGAGCGGATCGTCGGGAAGTGCGAACCAGGACACCGGATGCGTCTCCGTGGTGCCGCGCGGGGGGTTCTGGCCGCCCTTGTTGGCCGCGACCACCTCGGGCCGGCCGTCGTCGTCGAAGTCGGCCAGGAAGACCCGGATGTAGGACCCGCGGTCGCGCGTCGAGACGGGAATCACCCGCTCCCACCGCGCGGCCCGTCCCTTCGCGCCGGGGTTCTCGAAGTAGATCAGGTGCGCGAGCTCGCACGCCACGACCACGTCCGGGTAGCCGTCGCCGTTCATGTCGCCGATGGCGACGTCCTCCGCGGCGCCCGCCTCCTCGCCCTCGGCCAGCGTGTAGAGGTCCCAGGCGTCGGGATCGTCCGAGCCGTACGCGATGCGCACGTGCCCGTCCGGTACCCCGTCGTAGGTCGTGTCGGACTCGTGCACCGAGACGATGTCGAGGTGGCCGTCCTTGTCGAGGTCCGCCATCTCGAGGCCGTCGCTGCCCGCCAGGGCGACGCCGCCGACCGCGAGGTCGTCGATGATGTGCTCGCGCCAGGAGATGTACGACCCGTCGGCGGCGCGGGCGACCGGGGCGCCGGAAGACTGCGACGGTTCCCCTGCCGCAATCCCCACGAGGGCCGGCAGCAACGCGAGCGACGCAAGCACGAGCAGCGACTTCCAGTTGAGCCCTGGCCTCACGTGTCACCCCTGTTTCTGGCTACCGGCGGCGAGCCGCCAACCGGCGTCCGCAGATCCGCCCCCGATGCGGTCCGGCGGGCGCGCCGAGGGCGAGGACGTCCGGCCGCCGGTTCTCGCATGCAACCGCCCTGGCGGGGCGGGCGCCGTGAGCCTTCCGGTAGAACCATCGCTCGCGCCGGCGGCGAATCGACACGGCGCCGGATGTACGGTGACCGTGACGTTGACCGGGACCACGAAGACGGTGTCGTCGGCGACCGCCTGCAGCACGTAGGTGCCGGGCTCCGAGAAGCGCGCCGTCGTCACGGCCCGGCCGCCGCCGTCGATCTGCGTGACCTGCGGGTCGAACGTCACCCGGCCCGGACCGCGCCAGTGCAGCCAGGTGACGGCGAGGCCGGTGGCCGCCGCCTTGCGCGGGTCGACGATGGCCTGCGACTTCGGTCCGCGGCGCGCGCCGCGGCGGGATAGCGCCTCGTTCGGCGGCGGAATGCCGTCGTCGCCGACGAGGACGGCCAGCTCCAGCCCGTCCGGAAGCGTGACCGAGCGCTCCGTCTCTCCGTCGACCCGGATCGACGGCCGCTGGTTGTCGTCGTACCCCTGGGCCGAGCCGGTGCCCCGGTTCAGCCGCATGACATCGTCGTTGATCTCCCAGACCGGCCAGAGCGACGCGAAGGCCTTGTCGGTCCGGCCGTTGTGCGTGACCGTCCAGACGAGGTCCTTCTCGCCCCAGTCGGCGGGCACGCGCACCTTGAAGACGAACTGCTGGCGGCGCGGGTAGAAGAAGGTCGGCTGTCCCCGGTCGGCGTCGCCCGGCTCGAGGAAGTTGTTCTCGCCGACCGGAATGACCGGCTGCTCCTCGTAGTTCCGGTTGAGATAGCCGAACACCATGTCGAACGACCCGTCGGCGTTCCGCTCCCAC
Organism: Acidobacteriota bacterium; assembly: GCA_021296475.1. Taxonomy (GTDB): domain Bacteria; phylum Acidobacteriota; class Vicinamibacteria; order Vicinamibacterales; family UBA8438; genus JAGWAJ01. The sequence continues at coordinate 21,039 of JAGWAJ010000022.1, read as the reverse complement.
CCCTCGAACACCGGCTGGACGTTCTGGCCCGCCGACCACCGGGTCTGCCCCTCGGCCGCCGCGCCGGCCAGGAGCAGGGCCGCCGCTGCACAGATTACCGCGCGTGTTGGTCTCATCATCGGAAGGTCCCCGTGCGACCTGGGGCAAAGTGAAGCGGCGGGCCGACCGCTGCCAGAGTCTGGGGCGCGGGAGCTTCGCCCCCGCGAAACTCCCCGCCGCGCCCGTCAAAGGGCGCGCCAACGCCGCGCCGGCCCGCCGAGAGCCGTCAGTTGTCGTTGTCCGTGGCCGCCTGCCGCGCCGCCACCTCTGCCTCGAAGTCCTCGTCGTCGAGCTCGTACCAGCTCACCCACGAGAAGCTCATGTCGTCGCTCGACCGCTGCCCGAAGCCCGCCCAGTTGCGCGGGTCGTCGTTCCAGCGGTTGCCCTCGGAGTTGTCGTGCCAACTGATGACGTGCAGCGTCGTGCCCTTCGGCAGCAGCGGGCCGGCCTCGTCGGTGTAGTTGTAGACGATGTGCCAGCCGAAGTCCCAGTCCGCGCAGTTGAGCATCTGGGTCGTGTTGTCCGGGAGGATCGCCTCCAGGCACTGCCGCTTGCCGAGGTTGTGCAGGTGGGGCTGGAACGCGGTCAGGTGCGCGTTCTCTCGCAGCCGGAAGTAGCCGTCGTGGCGCACGTTGCTCTCGCCGGCCGGGATGTCGAGGTCCTCGTTGTCCCCAACGTGGGCCGAGATGAGCTGCCGCTGCGGCTCGACGCCCCTCGGGTAGAAGGTCAGACCGACCGCGGTGCGGTCGACGATCTCCCGGCCGATGGAGTGGTAGTGCATGTTGAAGCGGATCTTCGACCCGGCCTTGATCAGGCGGCCGTGCCCTTCGGGGAAGATGTCGCCGTTCTTGCCGAGCGCGTACTCGTTGAGGAAGCTGCCGAGGAAGCTGTCGGCGTCGGTCTCGTCGTTGACGACGCCGGTGACGGCGTGGTGCACGACGGGGAAGCTCTCCGCGCTCGGCTTCGTCTCGACCGCCTTGACCCAACGGTCCTCGGTGAGGCCGGAGTCGGACTCCAGGTTGCCCCACCAGTCGGGCGCCTCGGCCGGCACGACGAACGGCTCCGGGATCTCGACGATCCAGTCCGGGGTCCCGATGTGCCACTCGTTCATCTGCTGGAACTCGACCGGGGGTGGCATGTCGGCCGGGTTGCCGCGCGGCGCGCCGTTGTCGACCCACTGCGCGATGGCCTCGATCTCGGCATCGCTTAGCGACTTGTCTTCCTTGAAGTCCTGCACGCCGATGTTCTTGTCGATGTACCACGGCGGCATGGTGCGGGTGACCACCTTCTCGCGGATCGACCGCGCCCAGGGCCGCGTCTCCTCGTAGGTCAGCAGCGACATGGGAGCGATGGAGCCGGTCCGGTGGCACATCTGGCACGACCGCTGCAGGATGGGCGCCACGTCCTTGGTGAACGTCACCTCGTGGGCGTCCTGCGCGGCGGCCGCCGGGGGCGCCGCGACGACGCCGGCGGCAGCAATCACGACCGCCGCGAGACAGAGCCGACGAATGCGAGTGCTCGACATCGTCCAAGCCTCCTGAGCCCTCGACGGGCGCTCAGCGAAAACACGAGGGCGCACGCCTCCAGGGCCACGCCGCATCGATCGCGTATTGTGACCCGAACCGGCTGTTGCCGCCAACCCCCTTCGGCGCCCGCCGTGTCGGCAAATGGCGGTGCTCTTCCCGGCTCGCGACTGCGAACACCCCACCGGACAGTGGACCCGGCTTGCGAGGCCGCTACGCCTACGGCCGCACCGTGAAGACGTACAGCGCGTTCCCGGTGTCGGGGTGGGAGATCTCCGGGCTCAGCAGCGCCGGCACCCGGCGCGGGCTGCCGCCGCCGAGGCCGGTCGGAACCGCGACGAACTGCCGCCCGCCGGCTCCGTATGTGATCGGGAAGCCCTGCACGGAGGTGCCGAGGCGCGTTTCCCAGAGCACCTCGCCGGTGGCGGCGTCGAGGGCGCGGAAGTAGCGGTCGACGTCGCCCGCGAAGGCCAGCCCGCCCCCGGTCGTGAGCACGGCGGTCGTGAAAGCGGCCCGCTGCTCGATGCTCCAGCGCTCTTCGAGCGTCTCGACGTCGTAGGCGGCCAGCTTGCCGAGGTTGCCGCCCGTGCCCGGCATCTCGAACCACCGCCGGTCGGCCTGCGAGCCGCCGGAGCCGATCTCGAGCGCCACCTCGCGGCCGGCGATCTCGAGGCAGCTCTGGCTGAGCGGGATGACGAGCGCGCCGGCACCGGGGCTGTAGGCCATCGCGTGCCAGTTGTGACCGCCGGCGGTGCTCGGACAGACCGAGACCCAGTCGCCGATGCCGGCGTCGGCGATGTCCTGGCGGTAGGTGACGACGCCGGTCCCGGGATCGATACGCTCGAAGACGTTCTGGAAGACGGTCTCCGCGTGCCCGAGGAAGGCGCCCGACTCGCGATCGATCTTCCAGAGGATGCCGTGCTTGCCGATGGTGAAGAGCGCGCGGCGGCCGCCGGTGTCGATCAGAACCTGCTCGAAGCCCTCGTCGAGGTCGAGCGCCTCGCCCGGAACGTGCTGCCGGAACCAGCGGATCGACCCGTCGTCGGGATCGAGGGCCAGCGTCGAGTTCGTGTAGAGCGCCGGGTCGTGCACGGTCAGCCCGCGGCTGGCCGGGACCCACGGCTTGGCCTGCGCCACGGGCCAGTAGAGCAGCCCCAGCGCCGGATCGTAGCTCCCGGGAATCCAGGAATCGCCGCCGCCGCGCAGCGCCAGCGGCAGGTCGCCCCACGAATCGCCGCCCGGCTCGCCCGGCGCGGCGATGGTGAGCCGGCGCCACAGCTCCTCGCCGGTCGCCGCGTCGTGGGCGGTGACGAAGCAACTGTCGGGCATGAAGCGCGAGCAGCCGTTGATCCCGTTGATCACCTTGCCTTCGGCGACGATGGGACCGCTGGAGTTCGCGTAGCCGTCGTTGTAGTCGGCCATCCGCGTCTCCCAGAGCACCTCGCCGGTGCGGGCGTCGAGGGCCAGCATGTACGCGTCGCGCGTCCCCAGGAACAGCGCCCCGCCGTAGATGGCCAGGTTCCGGCTGCCCGCCCCGCGGAACGCCGCGGGCAGCGGACGCCGGTACTCCCAGAGGAGGCTCCCGGTGGCGGCGTCGAGCGCCTGGACGACGTTGCCGGGGCTCGCGAGGTACATCACGCCGTCGTAGACGAGCGGCGTCGGCTGGTTGCGCCCGTCGGCCATGGCCCAGACCCAGGCGAGCTGCAGGCGGCCGACGTTGTCGCGGTCGATGGCGTCGAGCGGGCTGTAGCCCCAGCCGTCGTAGGTCCGGCGGTACATCAGCCAGTCGTCCGGATCGGGATCGCGCAGCATCGCGTCGGTGACCGGGGGGAGCTCTCCGATGGACCGCAGGAGCCGCGTGCCGTCCCCCCCGGCGCCCGGCCGTCCCGAGAGCGCGGCGAGCGGCGCCGCGGCCGGAGGCGCCGCGGTGTCGCCGCCGGGCGCCGCGGCGGAGACCGGCGCTCCGGACAACGGGTCGTCGCCTGCCGCGAATCCGTTGGCCTGCAGGATGTAGGCGACGATGCGCGCGTACTCCGCGGGAGCGAGCGAGCCGGGGGTGTCGGGCGGCATCGTCGTCCCCACCCGCTCGATCAGCGCCTCGACCGACTGGCTGCCCCACGCGCCCCGGAAGGTCGGCCCGGCCAGCTCCGGCGCCTCGAAGGAGCCGCTCAGGTTGGGCATGTGGCACGACGCGCACGCCCGGTCGTACGCCGCGCGGCCGGCGTCGGCCTCGGCCGCGGTGTAGGACGCCGCGGCGAGCTGGGCCCCGGCGTCCGGTGGGGCCAGCGCGGCCAAGGCAAGAAGCACCGCCCACGCCGGGCCAACCCGACGACCGCCGCTTCGCCGTCGCTGCATCAGCACCCTCCCTGCTCGTCCGTCACCCGGGCGATTCCGCCGCCGGCGAGGCGCGCCGGCGGCGAAGACTCCCCCCTCGCCCAACGCCGACACCAAGGCCGACGCCACCGGCAACGCCGGCCCGAGGCCGAAGCCGAGGGTTCCCGCCCTCGCGACCGGCGCCGACTGGTCTCGTCGGCCGACGGCCCGTAGAGCGAGGGGACGGCGACGTCGTTGATCCGCAGGTAGACGCCGAGCTGCGCCCGGTGGTGGATCAGGTGGTTCAGGACGAAGCTGCGGAGCACGGCCACCTTCGGCAGCGAGAACAGCTTCGTGCCGTTGCTCAACAGCGTCCACGGCTTCATCAGCTCGGCGTCGCTCGCGCCGGCGATCGCCGCGCGCGCCTCCGCGCACGTCCGGTCGAACGTCGCCACGAGCTCCGCGGTGCTCGCGGGCGGCGGCGGCCCCGGCATCGGCTTGCCGCCGGGCGCCATGTCGAGCTCGTCCTGGTGGACGGTCAGGGTGCCCCAGGACGGCAGGTTGGCACAGTGCCCGGCCAGCCAGATCATCGAGCCGGACTTCGGGTGCCCTCCGGCACGCGCTCCAGCGTCTTGCGGACGCCGGCCATCTCCTGATCGAACTCCGGCAGCAGACTCTCGCTGATCGCCATCTCGTCACTCCCCCTCGGATGCTCGCGGCCCGGCCCCGCCGCCGCCCGCTCCCCGGACCGCCGCGCCCGTCCGCTCAGAGAGTCTACCGGAGGGCCGCGGCGGCCGGGCGGCGAGAGTTTGCGACCCCGCTACCTGCCCGTCACCCCGTCGTAACGCATGTCTCCGTAAGATCGTCCGGAAGGAGGTACGCGAGATGATTCGTCGTTCGTCGTGCAAGATCGTCGCATCGGCCGCCGTCGCGGCGCTCCTGGCGGGAGCCGCCACAGCCCGGGCCCAGAACGCCACCACCGGAACGCTCGGCGGTATCGTGCGCGACGCGCAGCAGGGGGTGCTCCCCGGCGCCGGCGTCGTCGCGGTCCACGCCCCGACCGGCACCCGCTACGAGGCCTTCACCCGCGCCGACGGGCGCTTCGACCTGCTGAACGCGCAGGTCGGTCCCTACGACCTCGAGATCGCCCTGGCCGGCTTCGGAACGCAGTCGCTGTCAGGCGTCGTCGTCATGCTCGGCGAGGCCACCGAGGTCCCCGTCACGCTGCAGCTCGCCACGTTGACCGAGACGGTGGAGGTGACCGCCGAGGCGAGCGCCATCTTTTCGCCGTCCCGTTCCGGCACCACCGCCGGCGTCGAGACCGGCGTCATCGACGCGCTGCCGACCCTGGAGCGGAGCCTCCAGGACTTCGCGCGCATCAACCCGTTCTTCGTCAAGACCAGCCGCAACGCCGATTCGGAGAGCTTCCTGAGCGTCGCGGGGCGGAGCGGGCGCTACAACAACATCCAGATCGACGGGGCCGTCAACAACGACCTGTTCGGGCTGGCCCGCCAGGGGACGCCGGGCGGCCAGGCGAACACGCAGCCGATCAGCCTCGACGCGGTGAGCGAGCTGCAGCTCGTCGTCGCCCCCTACGACGTGCGCCAGAGCGGATTCTCGGGCGGCGGCATCAACGTCATCACGCGGAGCGGGGCCAACCTCTTCAGCGGGACCGCCTACCTCTACAACCGCAACGAGGGACTGGTGGGGAACGGCATCGACGACGTTCCGATCGCCACCTTCTTCGACCGCCAGCAGGGTGCGAGCATCGGCGGACCGCTCGTCCGGAACCGCGCCTTCTTCTTCGCCAACGTCGACACGCAGCGGCGCGAGACGCCGGTCGGCTACTCGCTCGACGGGTCGTCGGGCGTCGATTTCGGGCACCTGGCCGCCGGGCAGCGGATCGTCGACATCGCCCGCGCCCGCTACGGCTACGACGTCCCGGGCGGTTTCGGCGAGTTCAGCCGCGGCAACCCGAACGACAAGATCTTCGTGCGGACGGACATCAACCTGTCGGCGGCGCATCGTCTGTCGGTGCGGCACAACCACGTCAACGCCAGCGCCGAGGTGGGCTCGCAGTCGAACTTCCGCTACCGTTTCGCCGACAACTTCTACCGGTTCGAGAGCCGCACCGACTCGACCGTCGCCCAGCTCAACAGCACGTTCGGCAACGCGTTCAACCTCGCGCGCGTCAGCTACCAGCGCGTCCGCGACCGCCGCGGACCGCAGACCGCGCCCTTCCCGCAGGTCACCATCGACCTCGAGGGAGGCGAGGAGATCCGCTTCGGCACGGAGCAGTTCTCGACCGCGAACCGGCTCGATCAGGACATCCTCGAGATTCACAACGACCTGACCTGGGTGCGCGGGCGGCACCAGTTCACGATCGGCACCCACAACGAGCTGTTCCGCTTCGACAACCTGTTCATCCGCGACAACTTCGGCGTCTACGAGTTCTCGAGCCCGGAGCTCTTCGAGCAGGGGCTGGCGCAGTCTTACAGCTACAGCTTCTCGCGCACGGCCGACCCGCGGCAGGCGGCGGAGTTCTGGGTCTACCAGCTCGGCTTCTACGCCGGTGACCAGTGGCGGGTCCGGGACGACCTGTCGCTGACCTACGGCATCCGCCTCGACGCGCCGATCTTCCCCGACACCCCCTCGGCCAACCCGCTCGTCGAGTCGCTGTACGGACGGGGAACGGATGTCGTCCCGCAGACGCGGAACTGGTCGCCGCGCATCGGCTTCAACTACGACGTCAGCCCGCAAGCCCGGAATCGGCAGCAGGTGCGGGGCGGCCTCGGGCTGTTCCACGGGCGCACGCCGTACGTGTGGCTCTCGAACCAGTACTCCAACACCGGCAACGAGTTCCAGCGCATCCGGGTCTTCTTCGACCCCGCCAACCGGATTCCGTTCGCGGCCGATCCGAACGGGCAGCCGACCGACATCGGCTCGGCGTCGACCAACGAGATCAACCTCGTCGACCCCGACTACCGCTTCCCGCAGCTCCTGCGCGGAAACCTCGCCTACGACCGGGAGCTCGGCTTCTTCAACCTCGTCGGGAGCGTGGAGCTGCTCTTCTCGAAGACCGTGCGCGACATCGACTACCGGAACCTGAATCTGGTGGCGGCCGGCACCGCAGCCGACGGGCGGCCGACGCACTCGCGCCTGCACCGCGACTTCAGCAACGTCGTCCTGCTGACGAACACCAACCAGGGCAGCAGTTGGACCCTGGCCACGAAGCTCGACAAGGAGTTCCGCGACAACTGGTTCCTGAGCGGCTCGTACCTCTACGGCGCCTCCAGGGCCGTCAACGACGGCGGCTCCAGCCAGGCGACGTCGAACTGGCGCTACGTCTACAACGACGGGAATCCGAACGCGGTGCCGCTCGCGGTGTCCGACTTCTCGCCCGGCCACCGCGTCAGCCTCTCGGGCTCGTACCGCATTCCGGCCGGGCCGGCCGGCATCACGCTCTCTACCTACTACAGCGCCCAGCAGGGACGTCCCTACAGCTACCTCGACGGGAGCGACAGCAACGGCGACGGCACCCGCGGGAACGACCTGCTATACGTCCCGCGCGACGCGAACGACGTCATCGTCGCCAACGGCACGTTCGACGACCTCCTGGCCTTCCTCTCGGCCGGCTGCGACGTCGTGCCGGGCGCGATCCTGGCCCGCAACTCCTGCCGCGGCCCCTGGATCTACGCGCTCGACTTCCGCCTCGGCGTGGACGTCCCGATCGGCCGCAACGAGCTCGAGTTCTTCCTCGACGTCCAGAACCTGATCAACGCGTTCGACGCGCGGAACGGCCTCGTGGAGTTCGCCTTCTTCCAGAATCTGCAGCCGGTCCGCTCGAGCGTCGACCCGGCCACGGGCCGCTACGTCTACAGCCTCAACTCGCTCGCCCGCCCCGATTTCACCGGTGACCGCTACGCGCGCGACGACCTGCGCAGCCGCTGGCAGGCGCAGTTCGGCGTCCGCTACTCGTTCGGCCGGTAGGGCCGGCCTCGACCAGGCGGTGGGGACCGCCAGCGCGTCCCCACCGTCTCCCTGCCGAGTCGGGACGTCCGCGTTCGATATCCTCGCCGCGCCGGCAGCCGTCCGCATCCGGGGATCGATACCCTCCCGAAGGGGCGTATACTGCCGGACAGGTCGTTTGCGGCGGTGGAAGACCCGGGAGCCCGGGGATCTTCCGGGGCTCCGCGGTCACACCGAAACGCGTCGTCGCGAGGGAGGGGACATGCGGACTACGCTTCGTACCGCCGGCCTCGCGTTGGCGCTGCTCGTCCTCTCGAGCAGCCCACTGTTCGCGCAGGCCACTGGGACCATCACCGGCAACGTGGTGGACCAGGATCAACTCGCGCTGCCCGGCGTCACCGTCGTCGCCGCCAACACGGAGACCGGGGCCACCCGCGAGACCGTCACCACGGGCATCGGCACCTACACGATTCCCGCGCTGATTCCCGGACCCTACGAGGTCCGGGCCGAACTGGGGGGCTTCGACCCGGCGTTGGGACGCGCGGACGTCGTCACCGCCTCGACGGTCAGCGTAGACCTGCAGATGGGAATCGCGGCGCTGGAGGAGACTCTGACGGTCACCGCGGCCGCGCCGCTGGTCGAGGTCACCCAATCGGTCGTGGCGAGCTCGATCCGCCAGGAGGAGGTGCGCGAGCTGCCGATGATCAACCGCAGCCTGGCCGCGATGATGACCCTGCTCCCGGGCGCCCGTGAGGTCGAGGCCGGCGGCTCCCACGGGCACGCATCGAACTACGTGTCGTTCGCCGGCAACACGGGCCGCAGCTACAACATGTACGTGGACGGGATCGACAACAAGGAGGACCAGGACGGCGGCACCCTGCTGCAGTACAGCCTCGACGGCATCGAGGAGTTCCGCGCCCTGGGAGCCGGCTTCCAGGCCGAGTACGGCCGGGGATCGACTGTCGTGACGCTGGCGACCAAATCCGGGACCAACCAGTTCACGGGGACGGGGTTCCTGCAGGGACGGAACGAGTCGATGACCGCCACCGACTACTTCTCCCAGGCCGAGAACGGCGGCTTCGGGAAGCAGCCGTTCAACCGCCTGCAACTGGGCGGCTCGTTCGGCGGGCCGATCGTTCGCGACCGGGCCTGGTTCTTCACCTCTCTCGAGCGCATTCGCCAGGACTTTCAGCTACCCCGCTCGGCCGGCATCTTCTCCGAGCAGCAGGTCCTCGCGGCGACCGGCCTGGTGCCGGGCGCGCTCGCCGAGCCGTCGATGTCCCAGCCGTTCCGCGACCTCCTGTTCCAGTCGCGGGCCGACGTGCGCATGGGCAACAACCACACCGGGTTCTTCAAGATCGCCTCGCAGCACGGCTACGTCGACAACGCCACGTGGAACGGCCCGCAGCACATGAACTGGGAGTCCGGCTTCATCTCGCGCAACGATCAGAACATGTACGCCGCGGTCGGAGGCTGGACCTGGGTGCCCGACAGCGCATCGGTCAACGAGTTCCGGATGCAGTACATGTACTACCTGCACGAGGACGTCAACGGCGCCCCGTGCAGCGCCGGCCTCACCTGGAACGAGTGCGTCTTCACCCGCCTCGCCTTCCCGTCGGTGGGAACGGACCGGCCGTTCTTCGCCCACGACACCTGGGTGAACTACGAGACGAAGCTCGAGATCGTGAACAACTACTCGCGCCAGATCGGTCGCCACTATGTCAAGGTCGGCGTCGACTACGCCCGGCTGCCGACCTTCCACGCCAACCTGATGGTCTTCTCACCCGGCCGCGTCCGGTTCTTCGACGACCCGTCCGTCATCGTCAACAACACCAACGGGATGTACCCGCAGGGGTTCCTGACCCCCGGCATCGTCCGCGACATCATCGTGTCGAGCCAGGCCCAGGTGGACGCCTGGTCGCGCGACTCGTGGTTCTTCGCCGGCTACGCCCAGGACGACTTTCAGGTGTCCCCCAAGCTGACCCTGAACCTCGGGGTGCGCTACGACGTCCACGAGCTGATGGACAATAGTCAGGGGTTCCCGGACAACCGGACCGGCGTGGTTCTGCGGGGCATCGACCACCCGTTCGGCGGTCCGCCCGAGACCGACCGGAACAACGTCGCGCCGCGAGTCGGCTTCGCCTACGACGTGCAGGGGGACGGGCGCAACGTGGTCAGAGGCAGCTTCGGCTACTTTTACGCGACCGGCATCATCACGTCCGCCTACGGCGCCAACCTGTTGTCGCAGGAGAACATCTTCATCCGGAGCCAGAAGGGCAACACAGCCATCGGGGTCGGCGAGCTGTCCGACTACGTGCTCGGCGAGGAGCTGCCGTTCGACATCCCGGCCGCGCCCACGGAGCTGCCTTTCGGCGGCGCGACGAGCGGGGCGTACTATCACCCGGACTTCGAGGACGCGTACTCGATCAACTCGTCGTTCGGCTACTCGCACCTGCTGACCCCGAACACCGTCATATCCGCCGACTATCTCAGCGTGCTGGTTCGCAAGGGCTGGCGACAGGTGAACATCAATCCGTTTCTCGACCACGACAACGACCCCGGCACCCCGAACATACGAGCACTGACGCCGGCGCTTCAGGAAGTCTACGGGGATCCGGCGCTGCTGGGCCCGACCAACGTGCTGTTCTCGAACAGCAACGGCCGCTACGACGGGGTCGACGTGCACTTCGAGCACCGGTTCCCAACCGGCGGGGCGTTTCAGGTCAACTACACTCTGGCGTGGGCTCGCGGCAATGGAGGCGCGAGCGACTTCACCACGCAGGGCTTCCATGCGGGGCCGGAGGTCCAGTCCGAGTTCGGGGACAGCTACTTCCTGGACAGCGAGTGGGGGCCGACGGCGTACGATGAGCGCCACCGGGTGACGTTCGCCGGCTCGTTCCCGTTGCCGTGGGGCTTCAGCATCGCACCGCTGATAACCGCGGCGAGCGCGCGGCCGTACACCGCGTACGGCGGCTTCAGCAGATTCGGACTGCTGCAGTACGTCCAGGACGACAACGGAAACTCACTGGGCCCCAACAACACCCGGGGCACGCCGCTGCTCAACATCAACGGGAGGTTGACCAGGACGTTCGAGATGCCGCGCGGACAGTCGATGGACCTGTTCATCGAGTTCTACAATCTCACCAACCGCGCGAACTTCGGCAACAACTTCAACGGGTTCGCCTTCTCGCCGGCGTTCGGCGAGCCGATCGGGTATCTCGGCGGCATCGGATCGACGTCGACGCTCCCGGTGTCGTTCCAGATGCAGATCGGAGGCCGCTTCGAGTTCTAGGGAGGCTGCGCCGCAGGCGTCCCATCGGCGCGATGCCGGCCCGGCGTGCGCTGCCGGCGTCGCGCCTCTACCCGGCCGCGAGACGAATCGTGCCGAGCAGCAGGACCACACGTCCCGGGAGCGGGATCGCAGCAGTAGCCGTCGCCGGGTTGCTCGGGTGCGGCGCGTCGAGCGGGACCGACGACTCCGGGCCCGGCAGGTCTGGGCCGACCTACACGCGGGATGTCGCGCCGATTCTCTTCGAGCACTGTGCCGGCTGTCATCACCCACATGGGTCCGCGCCGTTCAGCGTGCTCGAGTACGCCAGCGTGCGGGCCCAGGGTGCTCGCATCGTCGAGGCGACCAGCCTTCGCGTCATGCCTCCCTGGCTGCCGAAACCGGGGCACGGCGACTTTGCGGGGACTCGCGTCCTCCCGGAAGAGCGGATCGACACCCTTCGCCGATGGGTGGCGGATGGGATGCCGGAGGGCGATCCGGCCCACCTCCCGCCGCGGCCGCCCGCGGCGGAGGGATGGCAACTTGGCGAGCCCGACCTCGTCGTCCGGATGCCGCAGCCCTACACGCTGCCGCCCGGAGACAACGACGTCTTCCGGAACTTCGTGATTCCCGTGCCCGGCTCCGAGACCCGGTACGTCAGGACGATCGAGCTGCGGCCCGGCAGCCCCCGATTCGTCCACCACGCGCTGCTGGGCGTCGACGAGATGCGGAGCTCGCGGCGCCTCGACGCTGACGACCCGGGGCTGGGATTCGGGGGGATGGGGATGGGCGGAGCCCATATGCCCGACGGCAGCCTGCTCGGCTGGACGCCCGGGATGCTCCCGTTTCCGGGGATCGACGGGATGGCGTGGCGGCTCCAGCCTCGCACGGACCTGGTGCTCCAGCTCCACCTGCTGCCGGCCGGCGAGCCGCAGACCGTGCAGGCCGAAATCGGCTTCCACTTCGCCGCACCCGACGAGGTCGGCGATGCGGCCTACGTCATCATCCTGGACGCCGACGAGCAGCTCGACATACCCCCCGGCGAGGCCGCCTTCGAGGTGACCGACACGATGGAGTTGCCGGTCGACGTCGAGGTGCTCGTGGTGTACCCGCACGCCCACTACCTGGGTCGTCAGCTCGAGGGGTGGGCCACGCATCCCGACGGGACCACGCGGTCGCTGATCCGCATCGACGACTGGGACTTCAACTGGCAGGACGTTTATCGCTACCGGGAACCGGTGCGGCTGCCGAGGGGCACCACCGTCGGGATGCGCTGGACGTTCGACAACTCGGCCGACAACCCCCGCCAGCGCAACGACCCGCCGCGTCGGGTCACCGCCGGCAACCGGTCGTCCGACGAGATGGCGCACCTGCAGCTCCAGGTCCGCCTTCGCAACCATCAGGATCGGGCGGTCCTGCAGGCCGCGCACTACGAGCATCTCCTGGCGAAGAACCCCCGAAGCGCCCAGTTGCTCTACGGCCTCGGCGGCGCGCTGCGAGACCAGAGACGGCTGGCCGACGCGGCTCGCGCGTATCGGCAGGCGCTGGCCCTCGAGCCGGACTACGTGGCCGCTCACATCAACCTCGCCACCGTGCTCCTGACCCTTGGCGAGACGGGTGCCGGATTGCAGCATCTGCGCGCGGCCGTGCGACTGGACGCCGACGCGGCCGGCGCGCACTACAACCTGGGGCTCGTCCTCGCGTCACACGGTCGGCTCGAGGAAGCGGCCCGCCACTACCGGGAGGCTCTCCGGAGCGTACCCGACTACGCGGAAGCGCACGCCAACCTGGGTCAGGTTCTGGCCGTCCGGGGCGAGCTCGACGACGCCGTGCGATCGCTGCGTGAAGCCCTGCGGCTGCTGCCCGCCTCCGCCGACGTCCACAACAACCTGGGCCGGACGCTGGGAGCCCAGGGAGCGCTCGACGAAGCGATGCGGCATTTCGAGATCGCGGACCGACTGGACCCGGACTCGGCCGAGATCCAGACGAATCTCGGCACCGGGCTGTTGATGCAGGGCCGCGTCACGGAGGCGATCGGCCGCTTCCGGCGGGCCCTGCAACTCGATCCCGGCCACCCGCGGGCCCGGGAGAGCCTCGCCGCCGCGTTGGCGCAGGCGAACGAGAGCGGATTGCGCTAAGGGTCGAGGACGGCGGGGCCATGTCACGACACAGGCGCCGGGGGGCGCGCCAGAGAACTTCGGACCGGCGTGGAGACTCGGCGGGCGGGACGCTGAACCTGTCCTGGGGCGGTGCGATGTTCCTGCCGCTCGTGCCCACCCTGCTCCTCGTCGCGGGAGCCTGGGCGACGCCCGCCCGCACCCATCCGGTTCTGTTCCGCTCGTTCCTCGCCGCAGGCGGCGCGATGCTGCTGTGGCAACTGGTCGTCTTCGTCGCGGGCCGCCGCCGCACCTTCACGCTGCACGTGGCCTTCCGGGCGCAGCACTACCTGCAGGCGCTGGCGCAGATCGCGATCCTGGCGTACTGGGGATGGTACTGGCGCGACGTCTATGGCTTCGCCTACCTGATCGGCGCGCAACTGCTGTTCGCCTACGCGTTCGAGGCACTCCTCGCGTGGTCTCGACGCGACGACCATACGATCGGCATCGGCCCGCTTCCGATCGTCTTCAGCATCAACCTCTTCCTCTGGTTCCGACCCGAGTGGTTCCATCTGCAGTTCCTTCTGGTAGCGCTCGGCTACTGCGCCAAGGAGTTCATCCGTTGGAGCAAGGACGGCCGTCGCGCGCATATCTTCAATCCGTCGTCGTTCCCCCTGGGGGTCGTTTCGTTGATCCTGCTGGCGACGGGCACGACGGACCTGACGTACGGCGTCGAGATCGCGACCACGCAACTGTTTCCGCCCCACATCTACCTGGTGGTGTTCCTCGCCGCACTGCCGGTGCAGCTCCGGTTCGGGGTGGCCACGATGACCCTGGCCGCGGTGACCACCACGTACGGATTGAGCCTCGCCTATCTCGGCGTGACCGGCTCGCACTTCTTCGTCGAGGCGGCAATCCCCATCGCCGTCTTTCTCGGCATGCACCTGCTGTTCACGGATCCATCCACGTCGCCGCGGACCGAGATGGGCAGGCTGACATTCGGAGTGCTGTACGGCGCCAGCGTCTTCGTCCTGTTCGCGGTGCTCGGCGCGGTCGGGGCCCCCACGTTCTACGACAAGCTGCTCGCGGTCCCGCTGCTCAACCTGCTGATCCAGGTCATCGATCGGCTGACCGGGTCCGCGGTGCTGCGGCGATTCGACCCGGCGCGCCTCGGACCCCGGCTGACCCCGCGCCGGCGCAACCTGGCGTACGTCGCGGTCTGGGCGGCGGTGTTCGTGGTCCTGCAGACCCTGACCGGCGCTCCGGTCACCCTGGCCCGCGCCGACACGCTGCTGGCGCACGGCCGGATCCCGGAGGCGATCGCCGGGTACCGCGAGCTCATCGCGACCGCGCCGGACCACGCGGCCGGCCACAACAAGCTGGGGTACGCACTGCTGCAGATCGGGCGCACGGGTGAAGCGGTGACCCTGCTGCGTCGCGGCGTTCGCCTGCAGCCCGAGGATGCGGAGGCGCACAACAACCTCGGCCTGGCCCTGATGCAGGCAGGAAGCCCCCGCGAGGCGCTTGCCTCGATAGGGCAGGCGCTGACGCTACGTCCCGACTACGCGGGTGCGCACTACAACATGGCGCACGCGCTGACGGCGACGGGGCGGCAGGCCGAGGCGGTCGTCGCGTTTCGCGAGGCGCTCCGCGCAAGGCCCGACTGGCCCACCGCGCTCGGCGCGCTCGCCTGGCTCCACGCGACCAGCGGCGATCCGGACGTGCGGAGTCCCGAAGCGGCGGTCGAGCTTGCCATGCAGGCGGCGGAGTTGAGCCAGCGGCAGGACGTGGCGGTACTGGACGCGCTGGCCGCGGCCTACGCGGCGGCCGACCGGTTCGACGAGGCAACGCGAACCGCCGAGGCGGCCGAGGCGCTGGCTGCGACGTCGGCGCCCCACCTCGTCGAAGGCATTGCGGCGCGGCTGGGGCTGTACCGCGCCGGGCGACCCGTGATCGCCGGCGCCCCCTGAACATGCCATGCCCCGCGTGATCCCGATCGGGCCGGGTCCTGGGAGCGGCACGAGGGTCCGTGCCGCTCCCCCGCCGCGGTGTCGCACGGACGTGTCGGAGGAACCTCATGTCACGAACGGTCGTGGGAGCGGGAGGTGCGCGATGCGCATGATCATTCGGAGTCTGGTGATCGCGTGCATGCCGGTCGCCCTGCTGATCGGCGCCGACTTCTGGGACGCCAAGGACTACCCGGAGTGGTCCGACAAGGAGATCGCCACCATGCTGTCCGACTCTCCGTGGGCCGGGAGCGTCAGCGTGCAGGTAGCGAACGTCGGGCTTGCCGGTCGGGTCGGCGGCCTCGGTGGCGGCATCGTGGGAGCGGGGGCGGGTTCCCGGGGCGGCGTCGGAGCAGGTGGCGGCGGCGTCGCTGGTGACGGCGCCGGCAACATCGGCGGCGGGACGTTCCTGGGGCGGCCGCGGCGCCTGCGGGTGCCGGTGGTATGGTCCAGTGCGCTCCCGGTGCGGCAGGCCATGGCGCGCCTGACCGCCGGCCAGGGCGGGGCCGACGGCTCGCAACCGCCGGAGTTGACCGGCGACGAGCCCGTCTATCGCATCACGATCATCGTACCGGGACACCTGAGTGAAGAAATCACGGGCCTGGAAGAGCTGCGAGCCGCAACCACGCTCGCGACGCGACGCGCGGGGGATCGGCCGCCGGTCGACATACAGTTGTTCCATCAGGGCGCACTGCTCGGACTGGAGTTCCACTTCGAGCGAGCACCGACCCTTACCGTGCAGGATCGGCAGGTCGACTTCGTGACGCAGCTTGGTTCCACATCGATCAAGCGGACCTTCAAGCTCTCCGAGATGACGGTGGGCGGCGAGCTGCGGTTGTGATCCGTGCGATTTCGCACGGCGACACACTCACGAGCGCGGACCGGCATGCACGGGCGGAGGCACAGCGTTGAAGTCCTGTCCGGGATCCGTGCGGAGCATGGTCTTGCTGAGCCTGGGGCTGGTTGCGGGCTTCGGAGCGGCAGGCGCCGAGGCCCAGGTCTCGCCGGAAGGCGGCCTGGCGCTCGACGTGCGCCGCGCTCTCCACGGGAACGACGAGCTCCGGGCGGTGCAGGTCAGCGTCGAGGAGGGCGAGGCTACGCTCACCGGCCGAGTGCCGACGCTCCGGGCGAAGTCGCAGGCGATCGAACGCTCGCTGCGCGTGAAGGGCATCGAGCGCGTGGTGAGCGAGCTCGCGATTCCGCGCGTCGAGGACCAGCGGCAGTTGGCGCAGGCCGTGGCGGCCAGCATCGTCGCCTATCCCTTCTACACAATGTTCGACTACGTGTACGGCGGCATCGGGGACGGTGTCGTGACGCTTGCCGGCGACGTGACGCCGGAACGCGACAAGGCCGCCGAGCTCGTCGACCGCATCGCGCGGATCCGCGGTGTACAGGCGATTCGGTCGACGGTCGAGGCCCTTCCGGTGGGCGCGGCGGACGTTCGACTGCGGCGCGTTCTGGCCGCCGGGATTTTCGACAACGACTTCTTCCATCGATACGCCAGACTGCGCTTGCCGCCGTTCCACGTGATCGTCCGACGCGGAAGCGTTACGTTGAAAGGTGTCGTGCGCGATGCGGTGGAACGGCGGGTCATGGAGCAGATCGTGCGGCGAACGTTCGGTGTCACTCGGGTCGTCAACGAACTGGCCACGGAGCGCGGCCCGTGACGGTCACGTCGCGCGCGAGCACTCGTGCAGCCGCGTCAGGCTGGAGGAGAAGGACAATGGGCCGTCAGTGGATTCCGATCGTGTTCGCGGCGACGTGCGTCTTCGCGGTCGCCTCGGCGGCATACGGCCAGGGACAGGGACGAATCATCGGCGCCGTGCTCGACGACGACGACGATGCCCCCATCCCCGGCGCCCTCGTCCGCGTCGAGAATCCGGCGGCGGCCCGCGCGTTCGATGCGACCGCGGGCGAGGACGGGCGATTCACCGTCTTCGGACTCACGAGCGGAACGTGGACGGTGCACGCCTCGGCGGAGGGGTACACGCCGACGAGCGCAACCGCTCCCGTCATGCAGTCCGTCGGCCAGGTAGTGACGGTCCGACTCAAGCGCATCCCGTCGAGACTCGAGCGGGCGATCGGAGCGGAGGCGCTGGCGGGACGGGACCCCGCGGCGCTGGAGCGCGATCTGGATGCGGCGGATCGAGCATTCAACGAGCAGCGCTGGGACGAGGCGCTGGCAGGCTACACGGCGATCCTCGACGAGATTCCGGCGTTCTCGGATCTGCTGGTTCAGGTCGGCAACACCTACCGGGCGCAAGGAGACTATGAGGCGGCACTGGCGGCCTACGATCGCCTGCTGGCCGTCGAGCCGAACCACGAAGGGGCCCGGGCCGAAGTCGCGCGCACCCGTTTGGCCATGGGCGACCTCGACGCCGCGGCGGAACTCGAGAGCGCCGCCGCCGGGCTCGGCGCCTCCCGCGAGGATCTCTTCAACCTCGGTGAGGTGGCGTTCGCGAGCGGCGACCTCGATCGCGCCGCGGAGCTCTATCGGCGGTCGTCGGCCGTCGACCCCCGGTGGGGCAAGCCGTTGCTCAAGCTCGGCATGGTCTCTCTCAACCGCGGCGACATCGAAGGCGCAAAGGAGTACTTCCGGCTGGTCGTGACCGGGGACGCGGACTCGCCGGAGGCTTCGCAAGCCACGTCGATGCTGGCGGCACTGCCGTAGTCGTCTGAGTAGTCGCGGCGGCGACCGCGCCGCCGCGCCGCGATACCGCGCCGCATCAGTGCAACTGTGCGCCCGACCACACGTTGATCACGACGACGCCCGCGACGATCAACCCCAGCCCGATCACCGCGGGAGCATCCAGCGGCTGGCCGTGGACCAGCAGCCCCAGGATCGCGATCAGGACGATCCCCGCCGCCGCCCAGATGGCGTAGGCGATGCCGACCGACATGTGCCGCAGGCACAGGGAGAGGAAGTAGAAGGCCGCGGCGTAGCCGACCACGACGACGGCGCTCGGCAGCGGGCGCGTGAAGCCCTGGCTCGAAGGGAGCGCAGTGGTGGCGGTCACTTCGCAAACGATGGCGAGAGCCAGGTAGACGTACGGCATGGCGGCGCTCCCCGTCAGGCGGCGAGAGAAACGTCGTAGAGCAACTTGACGCCGATGACGAGCAGCCCGGCGTACACGACGCGATAGAAGAGATCGTCGTCGACGCGAACGTGCAGGTAGCGGCCGAGCGCGACGCCGACGGGCGCCAGCGGCAGCAGCAGGAGCGAGGTGGCGAGGTTGTCCGCCGTCCACTGGCCGAGCCAGGCGTAAGGAACCACCTTCGACCAGTTGAGCACGAAGAAGAAGCAGATGCCGGTGGCCTGGAACGTCGTCCGGTGCATCCGCTGGGGCAGCAAGAAGGCGTGCAGGGGCGGGCCGCCGGCGTGGATCGAGAAGCTGGTGAAGCCGGCCAGCAGACCCCAGAACCAGCCGAGGACCCGGCGCGGCGGCCCGCTCGGCGCCGTGCCGAGCCCGCGCCAGAAGTACTGCGCCGCGTACGCCAGCGCCACGGCGGCCACGAGCAGGCGCAACCCGTCCGCCGAAACCACACGCGCCGTCAGGAAGCCGACCACCGTTCCGCCCAGCGCCGCCGGCAGCAGGATCCGCAGGTTGGCCGCGTCCCATTGGCGCCAGTAGACGCGCATCGCCAGCACGTCCATGACCATCAGGATGGGAAGGAGGATGGCCGCGGCCTGCACGGGGCTCACGACCATGGCCATCAGCGGCACGCCGACGATGGCGATGCCGCCGCCGAGACCGCCCTTGGCGATCCCGACGATCAGCACCGCGACGGTCGCCGCCGCGTAGAACCAGGGATCGGCGATCAGCACGGGGCGGACGCTTGCCTACGGCGCATCCGGCCCCGCCGGTGGAAGTGCGAAGACGTAGAGGGCGTTCCCGCTCCGCGGATGGCGGACGTCATCCGCCAGCACGCGGGGCGCGAGGCGCGGGCTGCCGCCGCCGAGACCGGTGGAAACCGCGACATACTGCCGGCCGCCGGCCCGGAAAGTGATGGGGAAGCCCTGGACCGACGTCCCGAGCCGGGCCCGCCACAGCTCCTCGCCCGTCTGCACGTCGAACGCGCGGAAGCGCCGGTCGAGGTCGCCGGCGAAGGCGAGGCCGCCCGCGGTCGAGAGCACGCCGGTAAGAAACGTCGCCCGCTGCTCGACGCTCCAGACCTCCTCGAGCGTCTCGACGTCGTAGGCGGCGAGCTTGCCGAGCCGGCCGTCCGTGCCCGGCATCTCGTGGAACGGCCGGGAGCTCACGCCGACCCCGCCCGAGCCGAGCTCGAGCGCCACCTCGCGCACCGCCATCTCCATGCACGTCTGCGCGAGCGGCAGGATGAGCAGCCCCGCCTCCGGGTGATAGCTCATCGGATGCCAGTTCTTGCCCCCCGCGGTGCTCGGGCAGGCGGGGACGAGCTGCTCGAACTCGGCATCGACGATGTCCTGCCGGTAGGTGACGGCACCGGTCTCTGGATCGATGCGATCGAACACGTTCTGGTAGACGGTCTCCTTGTGGCCGAGGAAGGCGCCCGTCTCCCGGTCGAGCTTCCACAGGATGCCGTGCTTCCCCGCGCTGAACACCGTCTTGCGCGTCCCGACGTCGACGAGCACCCGCTCGTAGACCTCGTCGAGGTCGAGCGTCTCCGCGGGAACGTGCTGGAAATACCAGTCGAGGACGCCGGCGCCGGGGTCGATCGCCACCGTGGAGTTGGTGTAGAGCGCGGCGTCGTCCCCGGTCATGCCGCGGCTGATCGCCGCCCACGGCTTGGCCTGCGCCACCCCGAAGTAGACCCGGTCGAGGTCGGGGTCGTAGCTGCCGGTGATCCAGGTGTCGCCTCCCGCGCGCAGGTAGTCCGGGAGGTCGGCCCACGTGTTGCCGCCCGGCTCGTCCGACCGCGCCGTCGTGTGGAAGCGCCACCGCTGCTCCCCCGTCGCCGGGTCGTAGCCGCTGATGAAGCACGACTGGCGCGTGAAGCGGTCGCAGCCGCTCAGCCCCTGCACGAGCGTCCCCCCGGCCACGAGCGGCCCGCTCGTGTTGCGGAAACCGTCCGCGTGATCGGCGATGGTCGTCTCCCAGACCTGCTCGCCGGTCCGCGCGTCGAGCGCGACGAGCCGCGCGTCCGGCGTGGCCAGGAAGAGCTGCTCTCCGTAGATCGCGAGGTTGCGGCTCGACCCCGAGTAGCCGGGGGTTCCGACGGCCACCCGGTGCTCCCAGATGAGGTCGCCGCTCACCGCGTCGAGGGCCTGCACGACGGGGCCGATTCCGGTCACGTAGAGCACGCCGTCGTG
>JAGWAJ010000022.1:0-345 GCA_021296475.1 Acidobacteriota bacterium | reverse complement strand
GGCCGCGATGACCCCGGTCTCGACCGCGCCCGCGCCGAGAGCCGCGGGACCGGCCGGGACCGGCACAGGCCGCGCCGCCGTGGGCGCCGGCGGCGCGTTGGGGTCCGGGCTCGATGCCTCAGCTCCCTCCGCGGCGCCCGAATCCGCTCCACCCGCCACCGAGGCGATGGCAACGGCCGTGCTCGCGTCGAGCGGCGTCTCCCCCGCGGCCGCGCCGTTCGCCTGGAGCAGGTAGGCCACGATGTCGACGTACGCCGCGTCACCGAGGACGCCCGGCCGGTCGGGCGGCATCGACAGGCGCATCCGCTCGAACAGGTCGCGCGGCGTCAGGTCGCCCCAGAACTG
>JAGWAJ010000113.1:5050-5413 GCA_021296475.1 Acidobacteriota bacterium | reverse complement strand
GGTCTGGAGCGCCCGGGGAGAGTGTCGTCGGCGCTGTCGCCGCAACTGGCCTGAGTGCCCGCGAGCAGTGCCGCGAAGGCCACCACGACGCACCCCCGCCCCCTCATCGCCCGTCCCCCGGCAACTCCGCCCACAGGAAATCGAGCCAGCTGGGCCCGCTCCCCTCGGGCGGCTCGGCCCGCGCTGTGGCGATCACCCGGTTGGAGGGCACGAAGTACGTCGATGCTACCCGCTGCAGGTCCGCCACCGTCGCCGCGTCCCGTGCCGCGATCAGCTCCGGCAGCACGCTCCAGTGGTTCATCGTGTGGTGATGCCCGATCAGGAACGCGAGCTCCTGGGGATTGTCGAGGAACTCCGCCCACT
>JAGWAJ010000113.1:0-4705 GCA_021296475.1 Acidobacteriota bacterium | reverse complement strand
GCTCGGCCTCGATATCCAGGGCGGCCGGCGGCTCGGGCCCCCTCGGCAGTGCACCGAAATACCGTTCCGCGAGCGGCACCGCCTCGTCCAGCGTCATGTCGCCCACCAGCACCAGCGTCGCGTTGTTGGGCACGAAGTAGTCGTCGTAGATCCGCCACATCGCGGCCCGCGTGAAGTTCGCAAAGTCGGGGAGGTGCCCGCCGTCCGGCGTGTAGACCGGGTGGGACTGCGCGGTGACACCGTCGATCGCCTCGTTGAACCGCGTCTGCGGCCGGCTCAGTCCCCCCAGCACCTGCTCCAGCACCGTGAAGCGCTGCGCCTCCCACCCTCGCAGGACCGCGTTGACCATCCGGTCCGCCTCGAACCGGAAGAAGAGTTCCATGTGCTCCGGCGGGAGCGCCATGTTCATCTCCATGTAATCCTGCTCGGTACTGGCCGGCACCGGGTCGGTGTGGCGCACATACCCGCCGTGCTGCATGTACCACTTGTACGTGGTCCAGAAGTCCCGGTACTCGTTGTCCCGGTCCTCGAGTTCGTACAGCCGCTCCCTCAGCGCCCGCATCTCGGGTGTGGTCGGCCAGCCCAGCTCGTCGAAGAACACGTCCCGCTCCCGCAGCCGGTTGCGCTCCCGGTTCCGCACCGCGATCAGCTCCTGCTCCGTGTCGTGAATCTCACGCAGAATCGGCAGCTCGGCGGCCAGGTCACGGGTGCCCAGGGTGGTCGTCCCCTGGTGGATCACGTGCTCCAGGAAGTGCGTGATGCCGTGCAGCCCCTCAGGCTCCAGCATCGACCCGACGCGAACCCAAAGGTTGGCGGCAACCCTGGGCGCTCGCCGATCCTCGACGAGCAGGATCGTGAAGCCGTTGTCGAGCGCATGCTCCTGGACCTGCAGCGGTGGGGAAGGGGATTGGGGGATGAGAGCGGCGTCCGGCGGGCCCGCGGGCGGCCCCGCCTTCGAATCAGGCGCCGTTGGCCACGCAAGGGCACCGATCGTGCCCACCGAAACGATGAAGAGCAGGGTCCTCATGACTGCGGCCCTCTCGGCCCCTGGTGACGAAAGATTGCTACCACGCAGAATGCGGTGCGACGCTGTCCTGGGCCAGTAGGCCGGTTCCAGCCGAGAAGATCCGCCTCTGGTCCTAATACTTTAGTTGACGTACGGCGCCGCACGCCGTAGCGTCACCCCATGATGTCAGGAAGAATGGGCCGAGGGGCCTCCGTCCTAATCGCAGCCGCCGGCACAGCGTGCGGCGAATCTACCACCGTCGACACGACCGTAGCCGATTCGGCCGGGGTCGCGATCGTCACCAACGTCGGCGCGCCCACGGTACTCCGGTGGACGCTCGACACGATCCGGATCTTTGGCGGCGACGAATCGGGTCCCGCCACTTTCCATCTTGCAATGCCATCCCTCGTGGATGTCGATGCCCACGGCCGCATCTACGTCCTGGAGCCCTTCGAGTACCGTGTCACGGTCTTCGACTCAACGGGTGTCGCCCTCGGGTCCATGGGAAGACAGGGCGAGGGGCCCGGCGAGCTGGAGTGGGCGGTGTCCGTGTCCGTACTGGACGATGGCCGGGCGTACGTCCACGACGGCGCAGGACAGATCGTGGAGTTGCGGATGGGCGACCAGACGGGCATCGAGTCCGCGTTCAATTACGCGGTCATCCTTGCGAATCTGCGCCACGTGGAAGCGACTTCCCGCGGGTTCCTCATCTGGGCCAGGAGGCGGATTAACCCAACGGGACCGAACGTTGGCTATGACGACTGGGTTGAACGGCTTCTTTCCGTGACGGGCCGCGACACGGTCGAACTGATCAGCGGCAAGTCCGCCTACCGCAGTACGGCATATTATCCACGCTGCAGCTTCACGTTCTCGATCCGCCAGCCGCTGGCACCAAGGAATCGTTGGTCCCACTGGGGAGACCGGGTGGCCTTGACCGCGTGGGGCGGGTTCCGGATCGACATTTTGGACGGTCATCGGCTGGAAACGAGTGTGCGCTGGGCTGGCGTCGGGGAACGGGAACTCACCCGTGCGGAAGCGAAAGCACTGCTCGAGTCCCGCGGATACCTTGGGCCGTGCGATGACGATCTCGACGAGACGCTTGAGAAGCACGGCTTCCATCCGAGGCCCCAATTGGTCGGCGACCTGGCGGTTGCTCCGGATGGCTCCGTTTGGGCTCAACTGCTCACTCGCGACAACGCGTTTCGCGTCCTCCTGCTGGACCCTGAAGGAACGATCGCAGGTGTCTTGCCCGACGGGTTCCCGATGCCTTTGACGTTTCTGCCCGACGGCCGCCCGCTGATCGCGGTGGTGGACTCGCTGGATGTGGGGCGGATCGGGGTGGGGGCCATCATCAGGTAGAGGGGTCATTGCGGACGGAATCTGTCCCATCCCGCCATTGAAGCGGATAACTAAGATCCAGCGTCGTCCGCATCTTGCTGGCCGAGGCCCGCGAGCAGGCATTGGCGAGCCGGAAGCTGGCCCGAGCGGACGGCGATCCAGTGGCCGAGAAGCGCCGATCCCTCGGCGTGCCGACCCTCGGCCAAGGCCGTGCGGCGCGTGATCGAGCAGAAGTGCGGCGGATGGCGGAGCCCGAAGACCCCGAGGCTGTGGATCCGCACGCTGGAAATGTATGCCTTTCCGCGCCTCGGCAAGGTGCCGGTCTCGGAGATCACCAGCGCTGACGTGCTGGAATCGCTCTCCCCGCTGGCACGCGAGCCCGAAGGTCGCCCGGGCCGTCCGTCTGTGCATCCGCGCCGTGCTGGAATGGGGGCGGTCGCCGCCTGCTTTAGGGAGTGAGCCAGCTCACGGGCAAGTTTGGGCCGACCGTGGCTCCGAGCACCTTCTCGCGCTCCCCTTTGCCATGCTCGACCAAGCCGCACCAGCATGCCCGGCGAGATGCCGGCCGGCGGGCCTTTCTGGCCACCCGAAGTGGGGTTACGGCCCCGCCTTCAAAAGCGTAGACAAGAGCCCGCGCAATTAGGGCACCGTGCCGCTAACCTCGACCCATTCAAAAAGTGCCTTCCGTTCGGAAGCGCTGTCCATCGGGAGGACCCACAGTTCCACCCCGGCGACGCCGTGGTCCACGCTAGCTTCGCTTCGGATCGGCTGACCGTCGAGAGTCACGCCGACACGACCGTTCCGGAGGTACAAACCGAGCTCCAAGACCTCACCGAGTGTCGCGAAGGCCGGGTGGCTGCCTGCCCCAGCAACCACCCAACCGCCCTCACGGTGCAGAAAGAGCACCCGGTAGTTGGTCGCATTGCCCTCAACCAGGACCCCCGGACCGATATCGAGGGCGATTGCCTGGACTACCGGCTGCCCGGTGCTCGCAACAATCCTGATCCTCATACTGTCCTGGGATCGAGCCAAGCGTGTGCGGAGTTCCCAATCGAACATGTTGGCGTTCAACTCGCGTTTCGCTTTTCCGACAGACCCGTGGGAACTCGTCAAGAGCAGGGTGCCGTCCTCTACTTCCGCAAGCGCGCCCGTCAGACGCCAACGCGACAAGGGTTGGGAGTCGAACTCGTCACGGAAGCCCACGTCCCCTGCCTCCACCATAACCCTCATATCCTGTTCCGTGGACAACCCGTCCGGGTCGCTGGCAGCTATGGTGACCCTAGTGGTCGCCACCCACGGCCGCCCCCGGTTCTTTCCAAAGAGAGATACCTCAGGACCGAACACGAAGGCCCTGACGATGGAAGAATCGTGGGCCAGTGCCGAATAAGTCAGCGCATCACCGTCCGGGTCATTAAAATAAACAGATGCATCCAGTTTGACCGATCCGTCGGCAGCCAGGCGCTGAGCGGGCAATTCGCTGACGGCTATCGGAGGGCGGTTGGGATTCTCCGGGCCTATCGCGCCGTCGGCGCACGCGACCAGCACTATGGCAAGAACTACTGTTGCATCGACCGGCAATCCGTGCGGTTTCGATGTTGCGAATCGCATTGGCAGCTTTCAGACGCGCAGTTGGCTTGGTGTTGCTCCCCGGCACGTTGCGTCACCACACTCGTCAATTACCCGTTCGCAACCCGGTTTGTTCCCTGCACCAAGTCTCTATTTGATCGCATCAAGGTGGAGCGATGCTGGCCGAAGATGGCCAGCTGAGGTGTGGGAGATTGTTGACCGGTTTGCCTATCCCCCGTCCGGCTGACCGCTAATCCACGCCGTCCACGCATCGACATCCGTTCCAAAGTCCTCCCCGCTCACGGCCCTCAGGAAGGCCAGGGCCGGCTCCCGGGTGCGTTCATGCTCCGCTCCGACGTGCGCAAGCAGCAAATCAGGACTCTCGCCTGCCAGTTGCCGCGCGAACTCCGGGTCAACGTCCGTAGCGACGAGGACTTGCAGGATATCCCTGAACACCCACGGATTCGTGCCGTCGAGAAGCGCCGACAAATGAGCGCGGGCACCCGTCCATTCGACAGGGTCCATCTCCGGCGCCGCCAGTCCGTCAAGCATGATCCGCGCCACCGAGCTGACTCGCGCATCGGGATCGACCAGCGAACCCAGCAGACCGTGCCACGACGTGTGGTCGTCCATGAAGTTGCCGAGCACGAGGGTCGCGATCGACCGCGCCGACCACGATGAGTCGCTGGCGAGCACTTCATGGGCGAGGAGGCGGTCTTCCTCGCCGTTCGCGCCGTCGATCAGGTCCCACAGCTCGTCAACGGTCCCGGGGTCGGCGCCCATTTGTGCGGCACG
>JAGWAJ010000112.1:4834-6045 GCA_021296475.1 Acidobacteriota bacterium | reverse complement strand
CGAGCCGGTGGGGGGCCAACGCGGCGTTCCGCAAGTGAGAGCCAGCGTTGCGTCGGTGGTGCAGGGCGCCGGCCCGGGCTTCGAACCGAGCGGCAAACCTGTCGCGGTGTTAATCGGCTGCCGACAATTCGAGCGGCTCGCTTCGAGCCGCCGTAGCTTCGTTACGGCGTATCAGGTCTTCACAAATGAGAGCGACCTCACGGAGCTTGCGCTTGACCCTGCGCTTGACCCTGACAAGCTGTTTGAGTGCGGAAATAGGGGACGTTGTTGAATTACTGGAAAAACTTTGCTCACACCCAATGGCCGAAGCGGTCGGATGGTCTCGGACATTGAAACCATCACCGGGCAAGCGACTCCACTGCGGTATTACAAGGGGATTACAGAACCGAAAAAACGATATCCCAGTTTTTCAACAATGTCATCGGTTTGCCCCTTGGCTTCACCGCATTTGACGGGACAGCCTGTCCCCAGGTAAGATGGGTGCATATGCGTTTAGGCGTATATGTGCGGAGATAGATCCGTGACGCGATGGAATCTTTCTATCCCTGAGACGACAGATCGGGCTGTACGCACCTTTCTTGCACGCAACGGTGGCAAGAAGGGCGATTTGTCCCGATTCGTCGACGACGCCGTGCGCCGCTGCTTGCTGGACTTCACTGTTCGCCAAGTCAAGGACCGCAATGCCCGGTATGACCAGCAAGAAATCCTTGACCTGATTGATGAGGAGGTAGGCGCCGCGCGTGCGGGTCGTTCTTGACACCAATATCCTCATCGGTGCCCTCGTCACCAAGGGAACCCCACCCGACCGCCTGTATCAAGCTTGGCTGCGTAACGAGATCGAGTTGGTGACATCGACCGCGCAACTGGCTGAATTGGCCAATGTTCTCGCCCGGCCCCGGCTCCACAAGTTTCTCGACGCCGATGAAGCCGAAGCTATTGTAGAAAACATGCACACGCGCGCCCTTGTCTTGGCCGAACTGCCGCTGGTGAAACTGTTTCGAGACCCGAAGGACAATCCTATCCTGGCCACGGCAATTGCCGCCAAGGCGGACTTCATCGTTTCCGGTGACAAGCGGCATATGCTCTCGCTTGGAGAGGTCGACGGTATTCCCGTTGTGACCGCCCGAGAAGCGTTAGAACGAATAATCGGATAGGGATTACAGAAACGCCAATTCTAAGATATTCCAAACAACGTCGTCTAGTCACCCCCT
>JAGWAJ010000112.1:0-4726 GCA_021296475.1 Acidobacteriota bacterium | reverse complement strand
CTGGTGCTCTGTTTGGCCCGGGCGGGAGTCGCCTCCGAGCAGTTCCCGGCCGAGGCCCTCGAGTTTTTCGAGAAGAGGGTGCGTCCAGTCCTGGCCTCCCATTGCAATGACTGCCACGGACCTCAGTTGCAGCAGGGAGAGCTGCGGCTGGACTCGCGGGAGGGGGTCCTCAAGGGTGGAACCCGAGGGGCCGCGGTGGTGGAAGGCGAACCGGAGTCGAGCTGGTTGATCAAGGCGGTTCGCCACCAGGAGCTGGAGATGCCCCCGGCCGGCCGCCTCTCTCCCGAGCAGATCGGTGATCTCGAGCGCTGGGTCGCCATGGGCGCTCCCTGGCCCGAGCCTGCAGCCGAGGCGGGCGGGTCGGAGGGAGTGGATGCGTTCTATGCAGCGATGCTGCGGGAGCACTGGTCCTATCAACCCTTGACCGAACCCGGGGTGCCGGGAAACGGTGCGCGGGATTCGGGGCATCCGGTAGACCGGTTCATTCGGGAAGAATTGGGGCGCCGGGGATTGAAGCCGGCCCCGCCGGGCGACCGGCGGATCCTGGCCCGAAGGCTCAGCCTGGTGTTGACCGGGCTGCCACCCCAGCCCGAAGAAGTGGACCGGTTTGTGCAGGATCCTTCCCCGGACGCCTACGAGCGGCTGGTGGACCGTCTTTTCGCCTCTCCCCACCTGGGGGAACGGTGGGCGCGGCACTGGATGGACCTGGTGCGCTTCGGGGAAACCTACGGCTACGAGTGGAACTACGAGTTGCTGGCTGCCTGGCGCTACCGGGACTACTTGATCCGGGCTTTCAACCAGGACCTGCCCTTCGACCAGTTGGTTCGGGAACACGTGGCCGGCGATCTGCTGGAACAACCCCGGGTCGACCCCCGCTTGGGCCTGAATGAGTCGCTGGCCGGGGCGGCTTTCTTCCGCCTGGGCGAGATGGGTCACGACAACTGCGTGACCTTCCGGGAAATCCGCACCGATGTGGTCGACAACCAGATCGACACGCTCACCAAGGCCTTTCAGGGTTTGACGGTGGCCTGCGCCCGCTGCCACGACCACAAGCTGGATCCTGTTCCCACCGCAGACTATTACGCCCTCTACGGCATCCTGAACAGCTCGCGCCAGCTTTCACGGACGCTGGACATCGGGGACTCCAACCAGAGGATCGAGGCGAGTCTCGGGAAGCTCAAGTCCTCGATCCGCAAGGAATTGGCAAGGCTTTGGACTCGCCAGTCCGAACAGATTCCCGACTACCTGCTGGCGGTCCAGGCAGCCCAGGCCGCCGGCGTCCCGGCCGCGGCCCAGGCCGCCGGCCTCGATCCCGAAAGGCTGGAGCGATGGCACCGGGTCCTGCTCAAGCATAGCGCGGACCCCGAGGGGATTCTCTACCCTTGGGCAGCCATTGCCTGTGAGGCCGGGTTGTCTCCCGGACAGTTTTCCCAAGCCTGGTCGAAGATGGAGTCCTACTACGAGCGGGAGATGGCGGAGCGCAAGGAATTCAACCGCACCCACTTCCTGAGCTTCGGCGATTTTCGTTCCGGTAGTCCGGACGGCTGGCGCCCCGAGGGTCTCGGCCTCAATAGAGGGGCGGCAACCGACGGAACCTTGACCCTCGGCACCGACGGCTCACGAGTTGTTTCGGGGGTCCTTTCCGCCGGTCTCTACAGCCACGTCCTCTCGGAACGGCTCAATGGCGCCCTGCGTTCGCCCTACCTGCCCAAGGACAAGAAATTCGTGAGTCTGCGGCTCATGGGAGGCAAGCTGGCCTCCCGCCGGACCATTGTGGATCACTGCATCCTCGGCGACGACTACAAGCCGCTGGAGAGCGATCGCCTGTCCTGGTACCGGATACCCATCAAGCACCGCGACACCACCTTCCCGGTCTATATCGAACTGGTCACCAAGGACGGGAACCCTCGCATACCCGAGCGCCCCCGACATCTGAAGGGCTACACGGAGGAAGACTTCGCCAGGCCCGGATCCTATTTCGGTATTTCTCAGGCGGTGCTGCACGACATCGAGGAGCTGCCGCGGGAGGAACTGGACTACCTGGCTCCGCTGTTCCAGGAGTCTCCGCCGCGGAGTGCGGAGCAGTTGGCCGGTCGGTATAAGGCAGCCTTCAAACGGGCTCTGACCGCATGGGCCAAGGGCAAGGCTGGGTTGTCGGAGGTGCGCTGGATCGATTGGCTGATCGGGAATGACCTGCTGGAAAACCGCAAGGACCTGAGCCCCCGGCTCAACCGTTTGGTTTCCGCCTACCGCAACCTGGAGGCCCGGCTGTCGAAACCGCGGATCATCAGCTCGATGGGCGACGTCGATCCCGGATTCGATGCCCCCCTGCTGGAAAAGGGAGACGCCAAGCGTCCCGGCGACCCGGTTCCCCGCGGCTACCTGACCATGTTGAAGGCCTCCGGTTCGGCCTTCAAGACCTCGGGCAGCGGACGCCGGGAGCTGGCCGAGATCATCGCCTCGGCCGACAATCCGCTGACGGCCCGGGTGATGTCGAACCGTCTCTGGCACCACGTTTTCGGCCGCGGCATCGTGCCCACGGTAGATGACTTCGGCCGATTCGGAGACAAGCCCACCCATCCCGAACTGCTCGACTACCTGGCCAGCCGATTCGTCAAGGATGGATGGTCGGTCAAGCGGTTGCTGCGCCTGCTGGTTCTCTCGGAAACCTTTCGCCAGTCCAGCCGGCCTTCGTCCCAGGCCACCAAGGTCGATCCCGATAACCGGAGCCTCCACCACTATCCGCTGCGGCGGTTGGAAGCCGAGGTCATTCGGGACACGATCCTGTCAGCCTCGGGGAGGTTGGAACCCCGCCTGTTCGGCCCCAGCATCCAGCCCTTTCGGGACGACCCCAAGGATTATCGCAGGCTTCTCTCCGGACCCCTGGACGGAAACGGGCGGCGCAGCCTCTATCTGAGAGTGACCCGCATGGAGAGTCCGCCCTTTCTGGAACTCTTCGACTTTCCGGCGCCCTCGGCCACGCGCGGCCGTCGAGACCGCACCAACGTGCCTTCCCAGGCCCTGGCACTGCTCAATGACGCCTTTGTGGTCGAGCAAGCCGGCTATTGGGCGGAACGGCTGCTGGCTGAAGGAGATGAAACGGTGGAAGCCCGCCTGCAACGGATGTTCCGCCAGGCGCTGGGCCGTTCCCCGGACTCGACCGAGCTGGGGCGATTCAGAGGCGCGGTCTCGCGGCTATCAGCCTTGCACGGCATCTCTGAAGAGAATATACTGGGCGAAAAAAAGGTGTGGAAAGACGTGGCTCACGCCATGTTCAATCTGAAAGAGCTTATCTATCTGTTCTGAGGCTTCACCATGTCGATTCGAAAAGGGAACGGAGAGGGTTGCCCAGGGTATGCCGGCGCTCCGCTGACGCGGCGCGAGGTGCTCAAGCAGGCAGCCAATGGTTTCGGAATGCTTGCGCTGTCTTCGCTCATGGCGGACGAGGCCTACGCCGGGCTTGTTCCCACAGCCATGCCTCATTTCCCTTCCAAGGTGAAGAACGTCATCCTGTGCTTCATGCCGGGCGGGGTCTCGCACATGGATACTTTCGACCCCAAGCCCAAGCTGGACGAGCTGCACGGCCAGCTTTCGGGAGACGGGCAGAGAATCTGGCAGGGGTGCCCCTGGAGCTTCAAACGCTACGGACAGTCCGGGATGCACGTCAGCGAGCTGCTCCCCCATATCGCCACCTGCGTCGACGATCTGGCCGTTGTCCGCTCCATGGTCTCCGGATTCCCACTCCATCCCCGGGGCAACATCCTGTTCCACACCGGCAGGAACGTGGGAGGCCATCCCAGCCTGGGATCCTGGATCACCTACGCCTTGGGCAGCGAGAACAGGAACCTGCCCGGATATGTGCTGCTGCACACCGGAGATATTCCTCCCGGCGGCCTGGAGAATTTTTCCAACGGTTTCCTGCCGGCCACCCACCAGGCCCTGCCCGTCAAGGCCGAGGGCAATGCCATCGACAACCTGGTGGCTTCCGATAACCCGCGGCTCCAGCAGGCCAAGCTGGACCTGCTCCTGGACCAGGACCGGGCCTTCGGCGCCTCGGCCGGGGGCGACGACGCCGTGGAGGCGGCCATCCGCAACTACGAAATGGCTTACCGCATGCAGTCCCTGGTCCCCGACGTTCTGGACCTGGACAAGGAGACCGAGGCCACCAAGCGTCTCTACGGCCTGGACACCACCAACAAGGACAAGCGGAACTACAGCTTGCAGTGCCTGCGGGCCCGCCGGCTGGCGGAGGAAGGGGTGCGCTTCGTGGAGGTCACCTGCCCGGTTCTATTCGGGCAGAACAACGGCACCTGGGATCAGCACTCCTATCTGAAGCGGGGCCACGAAGCCAACGCCCTGGTGACCGACCAGGCGGTGGCCGCGCTGATCAAGGACCTCAAGTCCAGAGGCATGCTGGAGGAGACGCTGCTCATCTGGGGCACCGAGTTCGGGCGGACCCCCGACAGCTCCAACGGCGACGGCCGCGACCACCTGGAAACCGCCTTTACCATCTTCATGGCGGGCGGGGGCATCAAGGGTGGAACTCTCTACGGTGAGACCGACGAGATTGGCAAGAATGCGGTGGAGAACATCACCACCGTGCATGACCTCCATGCCACCATCCTGCACCTGGTCGGTCTCGACCATGAGAAGTTGACCTACCGCTTCGGCGGCCGGGACCTCAGCCTGACCGACGTCCACGGCAGCGTGATCCGGCCCATCCTGG
>JAGWAJ010000021.1:13921-49533 GCA_021296475.1 Acidobacteriota bacterium | reverse complement strand
GCCCTGGAGGTCGGATCCCGCGGCGTGCTGGTCAAGCCGTTCGTGGCTCAGGTGGTGATCGGCACGGTGCGCGACCTGCTGGCCGCCGGCGACGGCGCGGCCGCGTCGGTGCCCGTCCCGGCCGCGGCGCCCGCGACGCCACCCGCCGCGGCGGCGGCCGACGTGTTCGCGGCCTCCGCCAGCCCCGCAGCTCCGATCGAGCAGTGGCCGCAGCCGCCCGCCGGCGTACCCCCGGCGCCCGTGCCGCCGCCGGTCGAGCCCGCGGCCGAGAGCGACGCCGGGGCGCCCGCGGCAGGGCCGGTGCTCGTCGCCGAGGGTTCGGTGCTCGCCGACGCCTTCGCCGCACTCCTGGCCGCCGAGCGCCGCGCTGCGGAGGGCGATTCCGCCCCGCCCGCCCCCGGAGCGTCGCACTACCAGCTTCCGGAAGCGATCGTGTCCGACCTCGTCGACCGCGTCGTCTCCCGCCTCTCCGACACCTACCTCCGGGAGCAGGCCGCAGCCGTCGTGTCCGAGGTCGCCGAGCGGGTCGTGCGCGAGGAGATCGCGCGCGCCGGGGGCAACGCCGGCTGATCGCGCGCGTCGCCGGGGCGGTGCCCCTCGTCGACACAGCGGGCATACGCGGCGCGGTTTCGGTCGTTCGCACGCGGCGCGCTCCCACGGCGACGCTCCGGCGTCCAGCGTCGGGCTCCTGATACGATCAATCGAACATGCGCGAGTTGGCGAAGGTATTCGACCATGCGGCGGTCGATCCCAAGTGGTATGCGTACTGGGAGCGGATCGGGGCGTTTCGGGCCGACCCCTCTTCCGGAAGGCCGGCCTTCAGCATGGTGCTGCCGCCGCCCAACGTCACCGGCACGCTGCACATCGGCCACGCCCTGAACCAGACGCTGCCGGACATTGTCGCCCGCTGGAAGCGGATGCGCGGGTTCGACGTGCTCTGGCTGCCGGGGACGGACCACGCCGGGATCGCCACGCAGAACGTGGTCGAGAAGCAGCTCGCGGCCGAGGGCCGGACGCGCCACGACCTGGGCCGCCCGGCGTTCGAGGCACGGGTCTGGGAGTGGGTCCGCGAGAGCCACGGCACGATCACGAGCCAGATGCGCAAGCTCGGCTCGTCCGTCGACTGGTCGCGCGAGCGTTTCACGCTCGACGAGACGCTCTCGCAGGCGGTCCGCCGCGTCTTCGTGACCTTGCACCGCGAGGGGCTCATCTACCGCGGCCGATACCTGGTGAGCTGGTGTCCGCGCTGCCGGACGGCGCTCTCCGACCTCGAGGTGATCCACCGGCCGACGCAGGGGCGGCTCTGGCACATCCGCTATCCGTACGTCGAAGGGTCGGGGGCGGTGACCGTCGCCACGACGCGGCCGGAGACGATGCTCGGCGACACGGCGGTGGCCGTGCACCCGGAGGACGCGCGCTACGCCGGGCGGGTCGGCCGTCGACTGAGGCTGCCGGTCCTGGGGCGGGAGCTTCCTGTCGTCGCGGACGACTTCGTCGATCCCGAGTTCGGCACGGGGGCCGTGAAGGTGACGCCGGCCCACGATCCGAACGACTTCGCCATCGGCGAGCGGCACGGGCTCGAGCGCGTCGCGGTGATCGACGAGGACGGGCGCATGACGGCGGCGGCCGGACCGTTCGCGGGTCAGGACCGGTTCGCGGCGCGCGAGGCGCTCGTCGCGCGGCTCGACGCGGACGGCCTGCTCCAACGGGTCGAGGACCACGAGCACGCCGTCGGCCACTGCGAGCGCTGCGCCACGGTGGTGGAGCCGCTGCTCTCGACGCAGTGGTTCGTGCGCATCAGGCCGCTGGCGGAGCCGGCGCTTGCCGCGGCGGCCGACGGCCGCACCCGCTTCGTCCCCGAGGGTTGGACGAAGATCTACAACGACTGGATGACCAACATCCACGACTGGTGCATCTCGCGCCAGCTCTGGTGGGGGCACCGCATCCCGGCCTGGTACTGCACCGACTGCGACGAGGTGCAGGTGGCGGAGACCGCGCCCGAGCGGTGTCCGTGCGGCGGCGCCCTGCGCCAGGAGACCGACGTCCTCGACACGTGGTTCAGCTCCGGCCTCTGGCCGTTCAGCACCCTCGGCTGGCCGGAGGAGACGGACGACCTGCGCCGCTACTACCCGACGACCCTGATGATCACGGCGCACGACATCATCTTCTTCTGGGTCGCGCGCATGATGATGCTCGGCCTCCGCTTCCGCGGCGACGTGCCGTTCCGCTCGGTCTACATCACCTCGCTCGTGCGCGACGCGCACGGGCAGAAGATGAGCAAGTCGAAGGGCAACGTCGTCGACCCGCTGGAGCTGATGGGGGAGATCGGGGCAGACGCGTTCCGCTTCACGCTGGCGTCGCTCGCCTCGCCGGGGATGGACATCTCCCTGGCGGAGGGCCGTCTCCGCAACTCGCGGCAGTTCATCAACAAGGTGTGGAACGTCTCGCGCTTCGTCCGGATGCACGTGCCGGCGGAGCTGTCGGAGCGCCCGGCGGTGCCGGATCCCGCATCGCTGGACGTGGTGCACCGCTGGGTGCTGCACCGCACGAGCGCGCTCGCGGCCGAGATCGACGAGGCGTTCGAGCGCTATCGCTTCGACGTCGCCGCCGACCGCATCTACCACTTCGTGTGGCACGAGTACGCCGATTGGTACATCGAGCTCGTCAAGGCGGAGCTGCAGTCGGACCCGCCGGTGCGGGACCGGGCCCTGGCCGTGCTGCTCGAGGTGCACGACCGGGTGCTGCGCATGCTCCACCCCTTCGTCCCGTTCGTGACGGAGGAAATCTGGCAGGCGCTGCCGCCTTCGGCCGACGAGGAACCGCAGGCGGCGGAGGAGCGGACGATCTCCCGCGCCGCGTTTCCGGAGTCGGTGGCGGAGTGGCGGGACGACGACGCGGTCTCGGCGATGAGCCTGATCCAGGACGTCACTACCGGGGTCCGGACCGTCCGGTCGGAGTGGGGGGTGCCCCCTTCCCGGAAGATCGGCGCCCTCGTGCAGGGCGCGGACGCGGCGACCGCGGCGGCTCTCGAGCGGCACGGATCGCACGTCGCCCGCCTGGCCGGCCTCGCCGCGCTCGACTGCGTCGCCGAGGTGGAGCGCAGCCCCGAGACGGTCCGCCGCGTCGTCCGCGACTTCCAGATCCACGTTCCGCTCGCCGGCATCGTCGACCGGGCCAAGGAGGCCGCGCGGGTGCAGCGCGACGTCGAGAAGCTCACGCGGCGGCGGACCGCGCTCCAGGCGCGCCTCGCCAATCCCTCCTTCGTGGAGCGCGCGGATCCCGCCGTGGTCGAGGAGGCGCGCGTCCAGGAACTCGACGTGGCACGGCATCTGGCGAAGCTGGAGCAGATTCTCGTCGCGCTCGATGCCTGAGGTGAGGGCTTGCAGGGCGTCCCCTTGAACGTGGCGCCGCCGGCGGATGTAGAGGCCGCGCTGTCCGGGCGGCGCGACCTGGACTGGGTGCATCTGGTCTACGTTCCGGAGGTCGGGTCGACCAACGACGTCGCGACCGCGCTGGCCGCGTCCGGCGCGCCGGACGGCACGACGGTCCTGGCCGCGCACCAGACCGGTGGCCGCGGCCGGCGGGGGCGCGTGTGGCACTCGCCCCGGGATGCCGGCCTCTATGTGTCACTGCTCCTGCGCGGCCCGCAGTCGTCGCTCGTCACGCTGTTGGCGGGGGTGGCGGTGGCCGAGGCGATTCGCGGCGGCGTCGGGATCGAGGCCCAGCTCAAGTGGCCGAACGACGTCGTGCTGCCGGAGGCGGCCGGCACGGCGGCCGGACGACCGCGCAAGGTGGCCGGCATCCTGACCGAGCGGCTTCCGGCCGCGGCGGGGGAGGGCGCGGTGATCGGCATCGGCATCAATGTGGGACGGGCCGCCCATCCTCCCGAACTGGCGCCGTTCGCCGTCTCGCTCGAGGAGGTGGCGGGCCGGCCCGTCGAGCACGGGGGGCTCCTGGCCGAGCTTCTCGCCGGAGTCCGGCGCTGGAGCCGTGCCCTGGCCGTCGGCGGGTCGTCCGGGCTGCTCGAACGCTGGCGCCGGCTCTCGCCGAGCGCCACGGGCGCCCGGGTGTCGTGGCAGGCGCCCGCGGCGCAGCGCGACGGGCTCACGGCCGGCATTGGCGACGACGGTGCGCTGCTGGTCGACTGCGGCGGCCGCACCGAGCGAATCGTCGGCGGCGAGGTGCGGTGGGCCTGATGCTGCTTGCCATCGACGTCGGCAACACGAACATCGTCTGCGGCGTGTTCGAGGACGAGCGGCTGGCGGTCAGTTGGCGCCTGGCGACGCTGCACGAGCGCACGGCGGACGAGCTGTGGGTGCTGGTCAGCCGCCTGTTCGCGGAGCGCGGCATCGATCCGCGGCGCATCGACGGGGTGGTGATGGCGTCGGTGGTTCCCGCGTTGACGCATGCGGTATCCGAGATGGTGACCCGCGAGCTCGAACGCGAGGTGCTCAACGTCGACGCCGGCAATGCGGGGATGCCGATCCGCTACGAGCGGCCGGCGGAGGTCGGCGCGGATCGACTGGTGAACGGCGTCGCCGCGTGGCGCCTCTACGGGCGGCCCCCGCGGCCGATCATCGTCGTCGACTTCGGCACCGCGACCACGTTCGACGCCCTCTCGGCCGACGGCACCTACGAGGGCGGCGTCATCTGTCCGGGCGTCGAGATATCCGCCGACGCGCTGTTCCAGCGCGCGGCCCGGCTTCCGCGCGTCGAGGTGCGCAGGCCGGAGGCCCTCATCGGCCGGACCACGGTCGGTTCGATTCAGTCCGGCATCTTCTTCGGCTACGTGGCGATGGTCGAGGGCATCGTCGCCCGCCTCCGGAGCGAGCTTGCCGCCGCGGACGGCAGCGCGTGCCTCTGCGTCGCCACGGGAGGTCTGGCTCCGGCGATCGCGTCCGAGACCGACGTCATCGACGAGGTGCGCAGCGATCTGACGCTGGCCGGGCTGCGGTTCGTCTGGGAGCGGAACCGCCCGCCGGACCGACGGCCGGCCTGACGGCGCGCGGCGGCCTGGAACGACCCATGGACCCGGGCGCCTACTGCCGCCACGTCGAGGCCTACCTGTGCGCCAGGAACGAAGGCCACCTCATCCGCATCGTCGGACCTGCGTTCGAGCTCGTGAGCGGCTGGTCGGCGGGCGGTGTGCCCCTGAGCGTCGTCCGCCGCGCTGTCGATCGGGCGTGCGCCCGCCGTCAGGCGCGGCAGAGTCGCCGGCGACCGATCCGCATCGAGTTCTGCGAAGCCGACGTGCTCGACCTGTTCGACGACTGGAAGCGCGCCGTCGGCGTCGGCTTCACCGCCCCGGTGTCCGCCGCCGACCCGGAGGCGGGCGGGGAGGGCGGCGAGCGCCCGACCCGGCGCCGATCGTCGCTCGGCGCGCATCTCGATCGGGTCGTCGCACGGCTGTCGGCATGGACCGGCAACGAGTACCCCGCGCTCGGCGGCCGCGTGGCGGAGATTGCCACCGAGCTCGATGCCGCGCGGGCCTCGGCGGCACCGCGCGGCAAGGCTCGGCAGCGTCTCGTCGACCGTCTGGCGGAGCTCGACGGCGCACTGCTCGCGGCCGCGCGCGACGCCGCCGGCGATTCTCTTCGCCGCCGTCTCCGGGACGACACGGAGCGCGAGATGGCGCCGTTTCGCGAGCGGATGGAGCGCGAGGCGTTCGGGCGCGCGCTCGATGCCGCCTACGACCGCCTGCTGATCGAGCGCGTCGGCCTGCCGCGCCTCACCTACGACTGACGGCGAACCGGCAACCCGCCCTACATCCGCGGCGGGACCTCGCAGCCCATCAGATCGAGGGCGCGGGTCAGTTGGCGCAGGAAGTAGTGGACCCCGGCCGCGCGCCACAGGCGCACCTCGCGGCGCTCCTCGGCTAGGACCGGGCAGCGGTGGTAGAAGGTGTGGAAGGCGCGCGCGAGCCCGAACGCGTACTTCGCGAACACGGAGAGCTCGAGGGCGCGGACGGCCTGGTCGGCGACTTCGTCGAGGCGCGACGCCTCGAGCATCAGTCCCCACAACTCACCGCCGTCGGGGTCGTCGAGCGGGGTGCCCGGCAGGGTGTCGAGCGCGGCGGCGAGGGCCGCCTCGTCGATCCCGTCGCGCGCGTGGAGCTTGCGCAGGATGTTGGTCGCCCGCACCGCGGCGTACTGCAGGTAGGGCCCGCTCTCGCCTTCGAAGCTCAACGCCTCTTCGATGTCGAACACGATGAGCTTGCCGCGCGAGAACTTGATCATGAAGTAGCGGACCGCCGCGACGGCGATGATCGCGGCGATGCGGTCGGCTTCGGCGTCGTCGAGGTCGTCGTGGCGGGCGGCCACCTCCTTCCGCGCGGCCGCGGTCACCCGGTCCATGAGATCGTCCGCCTTCACCCCCAGGCCCTTGCGGCCGGACACCTCCACGAACGGGCGCTGGTCCCCGGGATCGATCTCGTAGCCGAGCATCCGCGCCGTTGCGTGCGACAGGGCCACCATCTCGTACGACACATGCACGGAGCGTTCGGCCGCGCCGGGACGGTCGATGGCCGCGAGGGCGTCCTTGAGGAGCTGCTGCAGGTACGACTGGCGCGTGTCGATGACGTTGTAGACGGCGGCTGCGCGGCCGAACGGCGGGGGAGACGCCGGGCGGCCGGATTCCGCCGAGGCGCCGGATGCCGCCGGAATCGCGGAAGCCGCTGCGCCGTCGGAAGCCGCTGCGCCGTCGGAAGCCGCTGCGCCGTCGGAAGCCGCTGCGCCGTCGGAAGCTGCGGCGCCGGCCGCGGGCGGCGTGCTCGTCGTCGACCAGAGCGGACGCCCCGAGCCCTGCGCGTCGCGGGGCCGATAGTGGAAGTCCCGGTCGAGGACGCCGAACTTCCAGAACTGATACGCGATGTCCTTGCCGACGTAGGTCACGGTGCCGTTGGAGCGAACGATGATCTTGGCGCGCGCCTCGGGCACTCCGTCGCCGCCGTCCGCCTCCGGATCCGCTCCGCCGGCGTCGGTGAGCGGCATCACCCAGCAGCCGGCCTGCGGGCCGCTCGCCTGCAGGTGGACCGCGCCGGCCTGCTTGAGCACCTCGAACGCGCGCGTCCAGAACTCGAGGCGCAGGATGTCGCCCTCCCAGCAGAGCAGGTCGTAGTCGACGTTGAGTCGGCTCATCGTCGCAAGGTGGCAGCGTACGATTCGCTCGGCGACGATCGCGCCGATCTCCGCCGTCGGGTTGCCGGCGCCCTCGATCTCGTGCAGCGCGCGGGTGCGCATCGTCAGGCGGTCGTCGTCGGCGTCGTACCACTCGGCGACGCGGGCGTACAGGTCCCAGCAGTAGTAGTCGAACGCGGGCTCGGCGGCACGCGCCGCGACATCGGCGACCGAGGCGTGCTCGAGCTGCTGGAAGCCGACGACGACGTCCGCGACCTGCACGCCGGTGTCGTCGATGTAGTTCTGCACCTCGACCGGCGCGCCCAGGAAGCGCAGGGTGCGCGCCAGCGTGTCGCCGAGGGCCGAGTTGCGCAGATGGCCGATGTGCGCCGCTTTGTTGGGATTGATCGCGGTGTGCTCGACGATCACCTTGGCGTCCGGCGCCGACCCCGCTGCGGGCTCCGGCGGCGCCGCACCGGAGGCGTGGACGACCCGGCGCGCGAATGCCTCGCGGTCGAGAAACAGGTTGACGTAGCCGTTGGGAGCCGCCTCGGCGCGCGCGATCCCGTCGACGGGGCCGAGCGCGGCGACCGTCTCGGCGGCGATGCTGCGCGGCGCCTTGCGCAGCCGCCGCGCGAGCTCGAAGGCGAGCGGCGTGCCCAGGTCGCCCAGGGCGCGGTTCGGCGGCGACTGGACGGCGATCTCGGGCAGCGTCGCCGGCTCGAGTCCGTAGAGCTCGTCCAGCACGGCGCGCAGCCGGTTTCGGATCGCGGCATGGAGCGGGAGGATCATCAGCGTGGGTCCTCGACCGCGGTCACTCCGGCCGTGCGGCGGCCAGGGCGAGAGCGCGGGCGTAGTCGGCGGGCGTGTTGACGTTGAAGCAGAGCGTGCCGGTCGGATCGAGCCGGGCCATCTCGTCCGGACCGATCTCGCGCACCCGGGCGTCGGCTAGCACGCCGTGGACGGCGAGCCGATGCTCGTCGAGCCGGCGCCGGATGAGGGCCGCGCAGGTGGCCGCGTACGAGGCGCAGAGCGGCTGGTATCCGTCCGCCGTGCGCGGGACCGCGATGTCGACGCCGCGTCCGGCGTCGAGCAGGCGTTCGAGGAAGAGGGCGTTCAGAAACGGCATGTCCGCGGCGACGACCAGGGTGCGCGGAGCCGTCGTGGCAACCAGCGCGGTGTAGATGCCGCCGAGCGGGCCGGTACCCGGAAGCACGTCGTGACGGATCGGCAACCCGAGCGACCGGTAGGGCTCGTCCTCCCGAGCGATGAGGATCACCTCGCCGACGACCGGCCGCAACGCGGCGAGGAGGCGGTCGATGATGCGCAGTCCCCCGATCGGGAGCAACGCCTTGGGGCGCCCACCGAAGCGGCGCGCACGACCGCCGGCGAGTATGGCCGCCGTCGGCATCCGTCTGCCGCCTACCTTAGCAGACGGCGCGCGGCTCCTGCAGCGCCGTCCGCGGTGCCGGCTCCCGGCCCCCGGTGGGCCGCCGGACGCCGCGCGCACACCGCCGGGCGCTCCGGTACGTTACGATGCGTTCGAGGGTGATGTCTGCGAGCCGCGCACGCCGACGCGTCGGTCTCGGCCTCGTAGGGGGCTGGCTGGTTGCGCCGTTGCTCGCATCGGCGTTGTTGGCGGCCGGCTGGGCCGACGATTCCCCGGACCTCCGCCCGGTCGTCTACGCCGCGGATGTCGATTCCCTGATCCATCCGGTATCGGCCGAATTCATAGCGCAGAGCATCGAGCGCGCCGACGCGGATCGCGCGCGGCTGGTCGTGCTCACGCTGCGTACCCCGGGCGGGCTCGTCGACTCGACGCGGAGCATCAACACCAGCATCATCGAGGCCCGGACCCCGGTGGTCGTCTTCGTCGGCCCCAGCGGGGCGCGCGCCGCGTCGGCCGGGTTCCTCATCACGATCGCGGCCGACGTGGCGGCGATGGCCCCCGGGACGCACATCGGCGCCGCGCATCCCGTTTCCGGCACGGGCGCCGCGATGGACGAGACCCAGGCGGAGAAGGCCGCCTCCGACGTGGCGGCCTACGCCCGCTCGCTCGCGGCCCAGCGGGAGCGCAACGTCGAGCTCGCCGAGAAGGCGGTCACCGAGAGCCAGTCGTTCACCGAGGCGGAGGCGCTGGCCGCGGAGCCCCCGCTAATCGATCTGATCGCCAGCGACGTCCGGGACCTCGTGGAGCAGTTGCACGGCCGCGAGATCACCCGCTGGGACGGCAGCACCGAGACGCTCGATCTGGAGGACGTCCGGATCGAGGACCTGTCGATGAACTGGCGGCAGCGACTGCTGAGCGCGGTGGCGCATCCGCAGGTGGCGGTCCTGCTCTTCAGCCTCGGCACGCTCGGCCTGACGATCGAGCTGTGGAATCCCGGCACCCTCGTGCCGGGGATCGTCGGCGGCCTCTGTCTGCTGCTGGCGTTCTTCGCCTTCCAGATCCTGCCGGTCAACTATGTCGGGCTGCTCCTGATCCTGTTCGGGCTGGTGCTGCTGGTGGTCGAGCTGTTGACGCCGACGTACGGCCTCCTCGCGACGGGCGGCATCGTCAGCATGGTGCTCGGCGCATTGCTGCTCATCGACTCGCCCGCGCCCGAGCTCCAGTTGGGTTGGCCGTTCATCGTGTCGAGCATGGGCGCGCTCGGCCTGATCGTGGCGCTGCTTGGGCGCCTCGGGGTCCGCGCGCAACGCCGGCGGCCGGTCACCGGCCCGTCCGGAATGATCGACGCCGGCGGGTTCGCCCTCAGCGCCATCCCGGCCGGCGGCGCGGGGCGGGTGTCGACGCACGGCGAGATTTGGTCGGCGACGGCCGCCGAGCCGGTGGCCGAGGGCGAGCCGGTGCAGGTGGTGGCGGTCGAGGGCATGACGTTGCGGGTGCGGCGCGGCGCGCAGCACCCCGGAGGACCGGAGGCATGATCGTGAGACCGGAGTTCATCTTCGCCGGAATCGTGCTGCTGTATCTCGTCAGCTCCATCAAGATCCTCAACGAGTACGAGCGGGGCGTGATCTTCCGGCTCGGCAAGCTGTACCCGCGTCCCAAGGGGCCGGGGGTGATCCTGGTCTTCGCACCGATCGACCGGATCGTGCGCGTGAGCCTGCGGACCATCGTGATGGACGTACCGCCGCAGGACGTCATCACCAAGGACAACGTGTCCGTCAAGGTGAACGCGGTCGTCTACTTCCGCGTCATGGATCCGCAACGGGCGATCGTCGAGGTGGAGAACTTCCACTACGCGACGTCGCAGCTCGCGCAGACCACATTGCGGAGCGTGCTCGGCCAGGTGGAGCTGGACGGGTTGCTGGCGGAGCGGGAGCAGCTCAATCAGCAGCTGCAGCAGATCCTCGACACGCAAACCGATCCGTGGGGCGTCAAGGTCTCGGCGGTGGAGGTCAAGCACGTCGATCTGCCGGTCGACATGCAGCGCGCGATGGCCCGGCAGGCCGAGGCCGAGCGCGAGAAGCGTGCGAAGATCATCCACGCTGAGGGGGAGTTCATGGCTTCCGAGAAGCTCGCGGAGGCTGCCGAGGTCATTGGGCACCAGCCGCTCGCGGCCACCCTCCGCTACCTGCAGACGGCGACCGAGATTGCCGGCGAGAAGAACTCGACCCTCGTGTTCCCGATTCCCATCGACATCTTCAGCGGCCTGGGCGGCAAGAAGGATGGTTAGTTGCCATCGGACCCGTCCGGGGCGGCGGCCGGCGTGGTGAGGCATGGCTCCCGGCGCAGGACAGCCTTCGGGCGTGACGCCGACTCCGAAGCAGGTCGTGTTCCTGTTCATGGCCGGCACGGTGACCGCCGTGGTGGCGTTCCTCTTCGGAGTGGTCGTCGGCCGGGCGGTTCCCGCGCCGCCGCCCGCGGACGGCGGCGCGCAGAGCCCGGCGCGTGACGATCGGCCCGCATTGGTCGGCGAGGAGCCCGCCGACGAATCGGCGGGCGCGCTCGAAGGCGACGGACTCAGCTACTACTACCGGCTCGAGGGGGAGGCGGCGGTCGAGGAGGCGCTCCGCGAGCCTCACCTCCCGGGGGTTGGCGCTGCCGCCCTGCCGCGTCGTGCCGCCGAGGCGACCGTGGGAGCGGAGGACGGTTTCACGGTGCAGGTCGGGGCGCTGGCGGATCGCGGCCTGGCCCAGCGAATCGCGGACCGCCTCGTCGCCAAGGGGTTCCCCGCCTTTGTCGCGGACCCGGCGCGCGATGCGCCGGTCGCGATGTACCGCGTCCACGTCGGCCGCTACGCGGAGCATCGCATCGCGGAGCGGATGAAGCGGCGACTCGAAGCCGAGGAGCACTTCCAGCCCTGGATCACGCGCTAGCCATGGCAGGGCTGCACGTGCCCATCGGGCGCGGGAGGGCGGCGTCGCTCGCTGCCGTGCTGTCCGGCGTCCTGCTCGCGTTCAGCTTTCCGCACTACGGGCACGCCGCGGTTGCGTGGGTTGCGCTCCTGCCGCTTCTGGTCGTTCTGTGTCAGGAGCGGGGCGTCGCCCGCGGCTTCGTCCTGGGGCTCCTGACGGGCCTGGTGCACTTCGCGGG
The DNA here is from genome assembly GCA_021296475.1 of Acidobacteriota bacterium. Classification (GTDB taxonomy): domain Bacteria; phylum Acidobacteriota; class Vicinamibacteria; order Vicinamibacterales; family UBA8438; genus JAGWAJ01. Next base: position 37,881 of record JAGWAJ010000021.1, on the reverse strand, counting down.
CACCATCTACTGGATCGGGGCCGTGATGAACGGCTACGGCGGCCTGCCGTTGCCCGTCGCCTACCTCGTGCTGGGCCTGCTGGTCGGCTACCTGGCGCTCTTTCCGGCCTGCTTCGCGGCCGGCATGGTAGTCGTGGTCCGACAGCTCGGTCCCCGAGGTCTGTTCGCGGCGCCGGCCCTGTGGGTCACGACGGAGCTGGGGCGCATCCACCTGTTCACCGGGTTCCCGTGGGAACTCCTCGGCTACAGCCAGGCGGGCGTGGCGCCGGTGGCCCAGACCGCGAGCCTGGCCGGCGTGCTCGGCGTCTCGGCGCTCGTGGTGCTCGTCAACGCCGCCGCGGCCTACGCGGCGCTGACGCCGCCCCGCCGCTGGCTGCCGGTGGCGGCGACGGCGGCCATCGTCGCGGCCAGCGTCGCGTTCGGCGTCTGGCGGCTGCGCGACGCCGCGCTGCTCACAACGGGCACGCCGTTGCGCGTGGCGGCGCTGCAGGGCAACGTGGCGCAGGACGAGAAGTGGGAACCGCGGAGGAGCGAGACCATCCTGGCCGGCTATCTGGAGCAGACGCGGCGCGCGGCGGCCGATGGAGCCTCGCTGATCGTCTGGCCGGAAGCCTCGACGCCCTTCGCCTTCGAGCTCGACCCGCGCGGCGAGCGGGTTCGGGAAGCGGCGCGGGAGACGGGCGCCCACGTCCTGGTCGGCAGCACGCTGATCGAGCCGGCGCCGGACTACCGCTACTACAACACCGCGTTCCTGGTCGACCCGTCGGGTGCGACCGCGGGCGTGTACCGCAAGCAGCGCCTCGTGCCGTTCGGGGAGTATGTACCGCTGCAGCAGGCGCTGTTCTTCGTCTCCCCGCTCGTCGAGGGCGTGGCCGGCTTCTCGGCCGGCTCCGGCCCGAGCACGCTCCCGGTCGCCGGCAGTTCGGTCGGGACCGCAATCTGCTACGAGATCATCTATCCTGCCCTGGTGCGCGACCTGGTCCGCGCCGGAAGCGAGCTGCTGGTCACGATCACGAACGACGCCTGGTACGGGCGCTCCGCGGCGCCGTACCAGCACTTTCAGCAGGCGGGCATGCGGGCGGTCGAGCAGGGGCGCTACCTGGTTCGGGCGGCGAACACCGGCATCAGCGGCATCTTCGATCCCTACGGGCGAGCCCTGTCGCGGACGGCGTTGTTCGAGTCGGCGGTGGTGGTCGGCGAGGTGCGGTTGCACGACGGGCTGACGGTGTACGGCCGCATCGGCGACGCGCCGGCGTACGCAGGCGTCGCGGTGACCGCGCTGCTGTTGTGGGCCTGCCGGCGGCGGCGGTGAAGGGAGACGCTGTCGGAAGCGGCGCCACTGCTCGACCGAGCGGCGGGGCAGGACCTGATCGAACGGGACCGATGGAAACGGAGGACGGCGTGGCGATGGCGTTCGAGGAGCAGGCACGGCGGTACCAGGAGTTGATCAAGCGGGCGTCCGATCTGCGGAGCTATCTTTGACGCGGCGGGCGCGGCGTCCGAGATCGCCCGTCTGGAGGAGCAGGCCGCGGCGTCCGGGTTCTGGGAGGACCAGGCGGCAGCGCAAAGCGTCCTCCAGCGGCGGCGCCGTCTCCAGGAGGACGTCGACCTGGCGGAGTCGCTGCGGACGCGGAGCGACGACCTCGACGTGCTGTTCGAGTGGGCGAGCGAAGGGGAGAGCGTAGCCGACGATCTGGCGGCCGGTCTCGACGCCCTGCAGCAGCAGGTGGATGCGGGCGAGATCAAGAAGATGCTCGGCGGGGAGCACGACGCGCTCAACGCGATCGTGTCGATCCACCCGGGGGCCGGGGGCACGGAGTCGCAGGACTGGGCCGAGATGCTGCTCCGCATGTACCTCCGCTGGGCCGAGCGCCGCGGGTTCGCGCGCGAGGTGATCGAGGTGCAGCCGGGCGACGAGGCGGGGGTGAAGAGCGCGACCCTCCTGCTCTCGGGGACGCACGCCTACGGCCTGCTGCTCCCGGAGGCCGGCGTGCACCGGCTGGTACGCATCTCGCCGTTCGATCAGGCCGCGCGGCGGCACACGTCGTTCGCCTCGGTCTTCGTCTGGCCGGAGCTCCCGGACGACGTCGAGGTGGAGATCGACGAGAAGGATCTGCGCATCGACACCTACCGCTCGAGCGGCGCGGGGGGGCAGCACGTCAACGTCACCGACTCCGCGGTGCGCATCACGCATCTCCCGACCGGCATTGTGGTCTCGTGCCAGAACGAGCGATCCCAGCACCGCAATCGCGACGCGGCCATGAAGGTGCTGCGGGCGCGCCTCTACGACGTGAAGCGGCAGCAGCAGCAGGACAAGCTGGCGGAGATCGGGGGCGAGAAGAAGGAGATCGCCTTCGGCAACCAGATCCGCAGCTACGTGCTCCACCCGTACCGCATGGTGAAGGACCACCGGACGCGCGTCGAGGTGGGCAACGTCGACCGCGTGCTCGACGGCGACCTCGACGGGTTCATCAAGAGTTATCTGATGCGGAAGGCGGCGCCGGGGGCGTCCGCCCGGTGAGGATGCCGGCGCTCAACGGCGGAACGTGGCCCCCGGCTCGGTCCCGGCGATGAACACCTCCTGAATGGTGCCGCGGCCACCGCGCGCCACCTGCTCGCCCGTCATCTCGTCGACGGTGCGGACGACGATGTTGCCGGGCGCCTGGAAGTCGGGCGGCGACTCGCGGTCGGCCCCGTAGGCCTTGAGAAACTCGATCCAGATGGGCAGGGCGACACGGGCGCCCTCCTCGTTGTGGCCGAGGGAGCGCTTCTCGTCGTAGCCGACCCAGACGCCGACGGTGACGTCCGGATCGAAGCCGACGAACCAGGCGTCGGTGTAATCGTCCATCGTTCCCGTCTTGCCGCCGACCGGCCAGTCCAGCTCCCGGCGGGCCCGCTGCGCCGTGCCGCGCTGCACGACGCCCCGCATCAGGCTCACCATTACGTAGGCCGTATCGGCGCGCAACGCGTCGCGGGACTGGGGGCGGTTCTCCTCGAGGAGGCGTCCTTCCCGATCGCGCACGCGCTCGATCTGGAAGGGGATCATCCGCTGGCCTCCGTTGGGGAAGACCGAGTAGGCGCTGGTCACCTCCATCAGCGTCGCCTCGGCGGATCCGAGCGCGACGGACAGGTAGGGAGGAATCGGCGCGGTGAAGCCGACGCGTCGCGCGAAGTCGACGACCGTCTCCGGGCCGACGGCGTCCATCATCCAGACCGCCGGCACGTTGCGCGATTTCTCGAGCGCGCGCCGCAGCGTGATCGGACCCTCGTACTTGTGGTCGTAGTTCGTGGGCCGGTAGCGCGGCTGTCCGGGGCCGACCTCATAGGCGACCGGCTGGTCCATGACCATGGAGGTCGGCGTGTAGCCCTGATCGATGGCCGCGGCATAGAGCACGCCCTTGAAGAGAGAGCCGAGCTGGCGGTAGGCCTGCGTCGCGCGGTTGAACTTGCTGCGGTCGAAGTCGTAGCCGCCGACCATCGCCAGCACGCGACCGGTGCGGTTGTCGAGGGCCACCAGGGCGGCCTCCACCGCGGGTTCCTGGTCGAGCGTCGCCCGCGCCACACCGCGCGGGGCGTCGGGGAGCGCGGTGATCCGGACATCGACGAGGTCGCCGCGCTCGACCAGCTCGGCGGCGGTCCGGCGCGTCCAGGCGAATCCCTCCGGCTCGATCGTCGCGCGGTACGGTCCGGCGCGGACGCCGATGCGATTGCGGCGGACGCCGGTCACGACCGCCGGGACGACGTCGCCGGCTTCCATGGGATAGATCCACTGCGGGTGCTCGAAGTCCTCCACGGTCGGACTCGCGTCGTCTCCGGAGAGAACGTTGCGCCGGGGGCCGCGGTATCCCTGTCGCTTGTCGAGCGCCCGGAGCCCGTCGGCGACGGCGCGGTTGGCGGCCCGCTGCAGGTCGATGTCGAGCGTGGAGCGAACGACGAGGCCATCGTGGTAGAGCCGGCGGGCGCCGTACTCGCTCTCGAGGTGCTGGCGGATCTCCTCCAGAAAGTAGGGTGCGATCGTGTTGGAGCGTTGCTGACGCGGGGCGAGCACGATCGGCTTGGCCATCTCCTCGGCGGCTACTTCCTCCGTGATGAAGTCCTCCTCCGCCATGCGCCGCAGCGCGTAGTTGCGCCGCTCGGTGGCCCCATCCATGTTGACGAGCGGGCTGACGCGCGACGGGCCCTGAATGATGCCCGCGATGACCGCGGCCTCGCCCAGCTCGACGTCGCGGGCGGACTTGCCGAAGAGGAGCTGCGCCGCCGCCTCGACGCCGTCCGCGGCGTGCATGGCGGTGCCCAGCCAGACCTGGTTCGCGTAGAGGGCGAGGATCTCGGGTTTGGTGTAGCGCTTCTCGAGATGGATCGCGTAGTACATCTCGAGCAGCTTCCGCTTCCACACCTTCTCGCGGCCGAGGACCCGGCCGCCCACCTCGACGTTGCGCGCGAGCTGCATCGTCAGGGTGCTCGCGCCGCTGAAGAGCTCGCCCCGCAGCACGTCCTGGATGGCGGCGCGGATGATGCCGGGCACGCTGATGCCGTTGTGCTCGAAGAACGCGTCGTCCTCGGCGGCGATGATCGCCTGCCGCAGCACCTCCGGGATGTCGTCGTAGCCGATGATGACGCGCCGTTGCACGGCGAACTCGCCGATGAGCTCGCCCCCGCGGGCCTCGACGCGTGTGATGGTGTTGGGCGCGTAGTCGTCGAGCGCGACGATCTGCGGCAGGTCGGGCGCGTACGCGAACAGGGCGCCGCTCACGACGCCGAGGGCGGCGGCGACGGCGAACAGTCCGATGAGGGCGGCCGATCCGGGAGAGCGTCTGGAAGATCGCGGCACGCAGTACCTGCCTTTTTGGGAGTAGGTATCGGCGCCTGCCGCCCGACTGTCGAGCGTTCGGCAAGCCTTCCGTCCAACCCGACCCCGCAGAATAGCATGCCGCGGCAGGGGCGGGCGACCCGCCGGCGCGCATGCACAAGTTTGACATCGACCGGCTCAACTTTCTATACTTTCCCACAGGCAAGTTGCGGGAGGCGGCTGATTCCTCCCTTTTCGGCGTGAACCCGGCCGCCGGGCTCGGACACGCGTTTGAGGATGAAGACTCAGATGAGCAAGATCATTGGCATCGACCTCGGGACCACGAACTCGGTCGTCGCAGTGATGGAAGGCGGGGAGCCGACCGTCGTGACGAATCCGGAGGGCAGCCGCCTGACGCCGTCGGTCGTGGCGTTCACGAAGGCGGACGAACGGCTGGTGGGTCAGGTCGCCAAGCGGCAGGCCGTAACCAATCCGGAGAACACCATCTTCTCGATCAAGCGTTTCATGGGGCGCCGCTACGACGAGGTCGACGAGGAGATGAAGATGGTCCCCTACGCCGTCGTGCGGGCGGCGAACGGCGACGCCCGCGTCACCGCGAACGGCAAGGAGCTATCGCCCCCCGAGCTCTCCGCAATGGTGCTCCAGAAGCTCCGCCAGGCGGCCGAGGAGTATCTGGGTCAGAAGGTCGAAAAGGCGGTCCTCACCGTGCCGGCCTACTTCAACGACGCCCAGCGCCAGGCGACGAAGGACGCCGGGCAGATCGCGGGGCTCGAGATCCTGCGCATCGTCAACGAGCCGACCGCGGCGGCCCTCGCCTACGGACTCGACAAGAAGAAGGACGAGACTATCGCCGTCTACGACTTCGGCGGCGGTACGTTCGACATCTCCATCCTCGAGGTCGGCGAGGGCGTCGTCGAGGTGAAGTCGACCAACGGCGACACCCACCTCGGCGGCGACAACCTCGATCAGCGCATCATCGACTGGATCGTGTCGGAGTTCCGCGGCGACGAGGGGATCGACCTCGCCAAGGACCGCATGGCGCTGCAGCGGCTGAAGGAAGCCGCGGAGAAGGCCAAGATGGAGCTCTCGACCGTCATGGAGACGGAGATCAATCTCCCGTTCATCACGGCCGACCAGTCCGGTCCCAAGCACCTGCAGAAGAAGCTCACCCGCGCGAAGTTCGAGCAGCTCGTGGACGACCTGCTGCAGCGCACGATCGGGCCGGTCAAGCGGGCGCTCGCGGACGCCGGCGTCGACCCGTCGAAGATCGACGAGGTGGTCCTCGTGGGCGGCTCCACCCGGGTTCCGCGGGTCCAGGCGATGGTCAAGGAGCTGTTCGGCAAGGACCCCCACCGCGGCGTGAACCCGGACGAGGTGGTCGCCATCGGCGCCTCCGTGCAGGCGGGCGTCCTGGCCGGCGAGGTGAAGGACCTGCTGTTGCTCGACGTCACGCCGCTCTCGCTCGGGATCGAGACCCTCGGCGGCGTGTTGACCACGCTGATTCAACGTAACACGACCATTCCCACCAAGAAGAGCGAGGTCTTCTCGACCGCCGCGGACAGCCAGACCAGCGTCGAGGTGCACGTCCTCCAGGGCGAGCGCCCGATGGCGAAGGACAACCGCACGCTGGGGAAGTTCCACCTGGTCGGCATCCCACCGGCTCCGCGCGGCGTGCCGCAGATCGAGGTGACGTTCGACATCGACGCCAACGGGATCGTCAACGTGTCGGCGAAGGACCTCGGCACCGGCAAGGAGCAGAAGATCACCATCACCGCGTCGAGCGGCCTCAGCAAGGACCAGGTCGACTCGATGATGAAGGAGGCCGAGGTCCACGCCGACGAGGACAAGCGGCACAAGGAAGCGGTCGAGACCCGGAACAGCGCCGATCAGGCCGCCTACGCGGCGGAGCGGATGATCAAGGATGCCGGCGACAAGCTGACCGAGGCCGACCGGCAGCCGATCGAGGCCGCGATCGCGGCCTTGAGGAAGGCGAACGAGGGGACCGACCTCGACGCGATCGGCAGGGCGATGGAGGAGTTGAACGCCGCCCAGCACAAGGCGGCGGAGGCGCTCTACAAGCAGCAGGGCGCACCGGGAGCGGCGCCGGGGGGCCCGGAGCCGGGTGAGCCGGCCGAGGCGCCCGGGGGGGACGGCGGCGAGGACGTGATCGACGCCGAGGTCGTGGACGACGACAAGCAGAAGTAGGGAGGCGGCGCCGGAGCGGCGATGGACTTCTACGTCATCCTCGGGTTGAAGCGGGGCGCGAGCCCGGGCGAGGTCAAGCGCGCCTACAAGCGCGTCGCGCGCCGCTATCACCCGGATATCAATCCGGGCGACGGCGAGGCGGCGGCGTTCTACCGCCGCGCCACCGAGGCCTACGAGACGCTCGTCGACCCCGATCGGCGCCAGGAATACGACATCCACGGCGTTGCGTCGCCCATGAACGAGCCGGCGACGGTGGAGTTCCAGGGCTTCGACTTCTCCGCGTCGGGGACCGGCGGGGGCGTCTCGGCCACGTTCCGCGAGCTGTTCTCGGAAGTGCTCGAGCAGGCGGCACCGGGCGGGGCGCCGGCGGCGGCCGAGCGCGGGAGCGACGTTCACGGCGAGATCGCCCTGGGGTTCGACGAGTCGCTGGCGGGGACGGAGCGCCGGCTCGCCATCACCCGGCTGGAGGCCTGCGAGGGGTGCGGGGGGACTGGCCGCCGCCGGGCGATGGCCGGCCGCTGCGCCATCTGCCATGGCACCGGGACCACGCGCTGGCGGCGCGGGCACATGATCTTCGGCAAGTCGTGCGCCGACTGCGGCGGGTCGGGGCGGATGCGCTATCACCCGTGCGGCGCGTGCGGCGCCGAGGGAACCGTGGCGCGCGACACCGCCATCACCATCCAGGTGCCGGCCGGCGTCAGCGACGGCGCGTGCCTCCGCCTTGAGGCGCAGGGCAATGCGGGCCGGCGGGGCGGGGCGCGAGGCGACCTCTACATCACGGCCCGCGTCGAGGGGCACCGCTTTCTCCGCCGGGAGGGCGACGACCTGTACGTGGACCTGCCCGTCGCCGTGCACGAGGCCGCGCTCGGCGCCGTTGTCGACGTGCCGACGGCCGAGGGACCGGCCTCGCTCCGGATCCCACCGGCCACGCAGTCGGGGGACCGTTTCCGGCTGCCGGGACGCGGTGCGCCGTCGCCCCGCACGGGACAGCGCGGCGACATGATCGTGACGGTGACCATCGTTCTGCCGCCGGCCCGCGACGAGCGGTCGCGGCGGCTGCTCCGGGAGCTCGGCCGCCTGCAGGGCAACGACGTGCGGAAGAACCTGTTCGAGGGTTAGGGGCATGACGCCACGAGCTGCCGCCAAGGCCCACTACATGATCAGCGCGGTCGCGCAGCGCTACGACATCCATCCGCAGACGCTCCGCCTCTACGAGCGCGAAGGGCTGCTCAAGCCGTCGCGTACGGAGGGCAACACCCGGATGTACAGCGAGGAGGATCTGGAGCGGCTGGAGACGATCCTCTCGCTTACCCGCGACCTCGGCGTGAACCTCGCCGGCGTGGAGATCATCCTCAACATGCGGGAGAAGATGGACCGCATGCAGCGCGAGGTCAACGAGTTCGTGGTCTACGTGCGCCAGGAGCTCGCTCGCGGCCTCGGCGACTGGGAGCAACGCCTGGGAACGGCGCTCGTCCGCTCGCATCCGAGCGACCTCGTGCGGTCGTCCGAAGGGTCACCCCGGGCGGAGCAGGACCCGCCGTCGGCGCCCCCCGACCCGGGAGCCCGAGACCCGTCGCCCTGAGCGGTCCCGGGCGCGTCGTGGCGCGCGGCCGAAGCCGCGGACCGGCCGCGGTATGCTGATGGGGTCCGATGAGCTGCCCCCTGTGCCACGACACCGGCTGGCGCGCGCACCTCGTCGAGGGTGTCGAACGGTTCTCCCGATGCGACTGCTGGCGGCAGGAGCTGGTGCAGGATCTGCTCGGCGAGGCGCGGATTCCGGCCCGCTACCGCAAGTGCGACTTCGCCACGCTCGTCACCTATCCGAACGAGCCGATGGCGCGCGCGGTGCGCAAGGCGCGGGCGCTCAGCGACGCCTTTCCGGTGGTCGACAAGGGGATTCTGCTGATCGGGCCTCCCGGCATCGGCAAGACTCACCTCGCCGTATCCGTGCTGCGGGAGGTCGTGCGCAAGGGGATGCGGGGCCTCTACTACGACACGCGCACGCTGCTGAGCGAGCTGCGCAGCAGCTACGACCCGGTCACCCGCTCGTCGGGAGCCGAGATTCTGCAGGCGGTGATGGAAGCGGAGCTCCTCGTCCTCGACGATCTGGGCGCCGAACGCCTCACGGACTGGGTCGAGGAGACGATGCACCTCATCGTCAACACCCGCTACAACGAGAAGCGCCCCACGGTCTTCACCTCCAACTACAACGACGGGCCGGACGACGACCTGGATTCGCTGAAGGCGCGGGTGGGGTTCCGGATGCACTCCCGGCTGCGCGAGATGTGCGAGTTCCTGGAGTACGACGGGCCGGACTGCCGCGAGTTCGGGCCTCCGCCGGACGCCGACATCCTGCGCCAGGCGTGGAAGGAGAGGCGCCGGAAGCGACTGCCGCGACGCACGTCGACGCGCGCCGCCGTCCGCGCCACGGAGGGGCAACTGGAGCTCGGATGGACCGGGGGCAAGGCCGTCGGCGGACGGGGCGGCCGGTGAGGCCCGGAGCGTCCCCCCGCCGCACCGCAGGCCGGTTCGACGCCGGCCCGAACGGCGACCTGGGGCTCTACCTCCACGTCCCGTTCTGCGCGTCGATCTGCAACTACTGCAACTTCAACCGCGGGTTGCTCGACCGCGAGCTGAAGCGCCGCTACGTCGCCGCGCTGGCGGCGGAGATCGCGCGGGCCGGCGACGGTTCCGCCGCCGACACGATCTACTTCGGCGGGGGCACGCCCTCGCTGCTGGCGCCGCCGGAGGTCGCCCGCATCGTGGATGCGTGCCGCGAGGCGTTCGCGGTGCGGCCGGGCGCCGAGGTGACGCTCGAGATGAACCCGGAGACGGTCACCGTCGACTACGTGTCGGCGGTGCGCGATGCCGGGGTGACGCGCCTGAGCATCGGCGTGCAGTCGTTCGACGACCGCGAGCTGGCGCGCCTCGGCCGGGGGCACTCGGCGGACGGCGCGGCGGGCTGCGACGACGTCAGCCTGGACCTGATGCTCTGGCTGCCGGCGCAGAGGCGCGGCGAGTGCGCCGCATCGGTCGACCGGCTCTGCGCTCTGGCCCCGGACCATGCCTCGCTGTACCTCCTCGAGGTGTATCCGAACGCCCCGTTGCGGGACGAGATGGCGCGCAGCGGCTGGTCGCAGGCGCCCGACGACGACGCCGCGGCGATGTACCTCGACGCGCTCGCGCGGACCGATGCGGCCGGTCTGGGCCAGTACGAGATTTCCAACGTGGCGCGCCCCGGCCGGCGCTCGCGGCACAACCTCAAGTACTGGCAGGACGGCGAGTGGCTCGGCTTCGGCTGCGGCGCGCACTCGAGGCGGGGCGGGTGGCGGTGGCGCAACGTGTCCGAGACGGCGCGCTACGTCGACGCCGTCGCGCGCGGCGAGACCACGGCGCAGGAGCGGCGGACGTTGCCGTCCGCGGAGCGGCTCGGCGATGCCCTGTTCATGGGGTTGCGGCTGACGGAGGGGATCGACCTGGGCGCGATTCGGGGTCGCTACGGGGTCGACGTCATGGGCCGCTACGGCGTCCGTCTGCAGTCCTTCCTCGACGCGGGATTGCTGGCCGCCGACGCGGAACGGCTGCGGCTCTCGCGGCGCGGGATGCTGCTTGCCAACGAGGTGATGCAGGCTTTCGTCTAGGCGCCGTGTACGCTAAAGTATGCCGCTCTGTGGGGCAGGGTTGCGATCCAGGGGAGGAACGAGACATGCGTGATATCCGCAAGCAGCAGTCGGTTCGGCGCATCGTGATGGGCGGCGCATTCGCGGTGACTCTGGCAGCAGGCGTGCTCCTGGGTGGTTTCCTCACGTCGCAGCCGGCGGAGGCCCAGCCCCAGGTGACGTTCAGCGGCAACGCCGCCATCATGTTCCACTTCGTGAAGCCGGCCTCCCAGTCGGACTACGAGGGCGTCATGGGGAGGCTGAGCGACGCTCTCCAGCGGAGCGAGGTGCCGGGCCGCCAGGATCAGGCGAGCGGGTGGAAGGTCTTCAAGGCGTCGCAGGACTTCACGGGACAGGGCGCCGTACCGTACGTCTGGGTCATCGATCCGGTGCAGGCCGGCGCCAACTACGCGGCCGCCACCATCATGAACGAGGTCTTCCCGGGCGAGATCGAGCGGCTCTTCAACACCTACAACGGCTCGTTCACCGACGGCCAGGTCAAGCAGCTCCCGGTCAATCTCCAGTTGGTGCGCGAGTTCTAGGATTCTGCGCCGTAGAACGGTGCAGAATCCTAGCAGGGTTGGTTGGGCACCAGGCGGAGCCGTCAGGCGACGAATGGTGGGCCAGGATTCTGCGCCGTAGAACGGTGCAGACTCCTGGAAGGGTTGGTTGGGCGGCCCTGCGTCGGCGGATGCAGGGCCGCCGCTCTCGTGTGCCCCACACGGCAGCGCAGCGGCAGCGCATTGGGGGGGTGGGCATGACGCGTTCCATGCTGACGCGCGAGATCCGCTGCCGGCCGGTCTGGGCGGTGGCCGCGCTCGGCGCCGCAACCGGGCTGGGCGCGTTGCTCGCGCTGGCGATCCCTTCCGTGACGGCGGCCGCGCAACCGGACGCGGACCCTCCGCCGCCGGAGCGGGTGTTCGACGCCCCGGCCGGCATGATCCTCAACTACGTGCAGTCTGGGAGCACCTCGGACTACGAGCGCGTGATCCGCCGTCTCGGGGCCGCCCTGGCCGAGACCGACGATGCCGACCGGCGCGAGCAGGCGGCAGGCTGGCGAGTCTACCGCGCCGAAGAGCCCGGCCTGAACGGGTCCACCCTGTACGTCTCGATGATCGATCCGGCGGTCGAAGATGCCGACTACTCCGTGTCGCGGATCCTCAACGAGGCGTTCCCGGCGGAGGTCCAGGAGCTCTACGAGGCGTACATCGGGGCCTTCGTGCCGGGGAGCGGCCAGATCCTGGTGAATCTGGAGCTTGTCGAGTCGTTCGCTCCCCAGTAGCTCTCCCGCTGCCACCCGCGGTCCCGTTCCGTGCCGTTACGGCCGGGGACCGTGTTGGAATGCCACGTTGGGGTGGCGCAGATCCGCCACAGCGGGCCTTCGCGCGCGGACCCCGAACCGACCGCCGCCGAGCCGTGGGGACCGGGCCCGCAGCCGCCCGGGAACGCGAAATCGGTGTGATAGAGTCCGACGCCATGGACTTCCGGCCGAGCGAGGCGGAGCGCGTCACCCGGCGCGCGGTGCGGGAGTTCGCCGAGGGTGAGATTGCGCCGAATGTCATGGTCCGGGACGAGGCGCAGCGGTTTCCGATGGAGCTCCTCCCGAAGCTCGGCGCCCTCGGACTGCTCGGGATCCAGTTCCCGGAGCGCTACGGCGGGGCCGGCATGTCCGCCCTCGACTACTGCATCTGCATCGAGGAGCTGGCCCGGGTGGATCCCACCATCGCCCTCGCGGTGGCGGCGCACAACGGCCTGTGTGCGGCCCACGTCCACCGCTTCGGCTCGGAAGCGCAGCGGGAGCACGCCCTGGGGCCGTTGGCGCGGGGCGAGTGTCTCGGCGCGTGGGCGCTGACCGAGCCGGACGCCGGAAGCGACGCGGGGGCGATCCGCACGACGGCGGCGCGCGTGGCGGGGGGCTGGCGGGTCGACGGGGCGAAGGTCTTCGTCACGCACGGCGGCGTCGCCGGGTTCACGGTCGTGATGGCGGTCACCGATCCGGCGCGCGGCCGCCACGGGATCTCGGCCTTCATCGTCGAGCGGGACGCGGCCGGCATGACGGTCGGCCGGAAGGAGAACAAGCTCGGCATGCGCGCCACGGAGACCGCGGAGCTGCGCTTCGACGATTGCCGCTTGACCGACGGCGCCCTGCTCGGAACAGAGGGGCAGGGGTTCGTGAACGCGATGCAGGTGCTCGACGCGGGCCGCATCGGCATCGCGGCGGTCGCGGTGGGACTCGCCCAGGGGGCGTTCGACGCAGCTCGCCGGCACGCGGTGGAGCGCCGGCAGTTCGGCCGGCCGATCGGCGCGTTCCAGGCCATCCAGTGGAAGCTCGCGAACATGGCGACGGAGATCGAGGCGGCCCGGCTGCTCACCTACCGGGCCGCCTATCTGAAGGACCGCGGAGAGCGGACCACGCGCGAGTCGTCGATGGCCAAGCTCCGGGCGAGCGAGACGGCGGTGCGCGCGGCCGAGGAGTGCGTGCAGATTCACGGCGGCTACGGATTCGTCAAGGACTATCCGGCGGAGAAGCTCTACCGCGACGTGAAGCTGCTGACCATCGGGGAAGGCACGAGCGAGATCCAGCGCCTCGTGATCGCCCGTCAGTACCTCGATGCGCCCGCCCACGAGTCTGTTGCCGGAGAACGGCGCGGACTCGTGTCGGAGGGGTCGGGCGCCGAGCGGAGCCGCCAGGCGACGATTGGTGGGCCAGCCTCGAGGTGACGTACGAAGACCTCGCGCAGCGGGTGGTCGCGGGCGACCAGCGCGCCATCGCCCGCGCCATCTCGGTCGTCGAGGACGAGACGGCGGCGACCGCTCCATTGCTCGGCCCCCTGTTCGGCCGCGCGGGCCGGGCGCGGGTGGTCGGATTGACGGGGGCGCCGGGGGTCGGCAAGAGCACGCTCGTCGACCGGTTGACGGCGGAGTGGCGCCGTGCGGGCGAGCGTGTCGGCGTCGTCGCGGTCGACCCGACCAGCCCGTTCACCGGCGGAGCGGTCCTCGGGGACCGGGTGCGCATGCAGGCGCACGCCGGCGATTCCGGTGTCTACGTGCGCAGCATGGCCACGCGCGGCCACCTCGGCGGTCTCGCGCAGGCGACCGGCGACGCCGTGCTGGTGCTCGACGCGGCCGGCCACGACGTGGTCGTGATCGAGACGGTCGGCGTGGGCCAGGGGGAGGTCGACATCGCCCGCACGGCCGACGTGTCCGTCGTCGTGACGGTGCCGGGCACGGGGGACGACGTGCAGGCGCTCAAGGCCGGGATCATGGAGATCGCCGACATCTTCGTCGTCAACAAGGCGGACCGCGACGGCGCGGACCGCGCGGTGGCCGAGATCGAGGCCATGCTGGCGCTCCAGGAGAGTCCGGGCGCGGACCGGCCGGCGGTGTGCAAGACGCAGGCGTCGACCGGAGCCGGCGTCGCCCCGCTCGTCCGGAGGATCGATGCGCTGGCGCACGGGGCGCGCGATCGAGGCAGCCGCCGGGCGGATCGGACCCGCCTGCGGCTGCGCGCCGCGTTGACGGACCGGTTCCTGGACGCCGTCGGCGCGGCGCCGATCGACACCGCGGTGGAGCGCATCGTCGGCGGGAAGAGCGATCCGTACCGTGAGGCCGACGCCATTCTCCATCGGGCGCTGGCGAGCGCGCGGGTCGCGGCGCCCGGCGCGGCCGGCGCGGCCGGCGGCGGATCGCGCTCCGCGGCAGAGAGGACGGGAGAGACGGGGTGAAGGCGGTTCTGGACCACGTCGGCATTGCCGTGGGCGATCTGGGCGAGGCGCTCGCGTTCTATCGCGAGGCCCTGGGGATCGAGGTGGAGGCGACGGAAGAGGTTCCCAGCCAGGGGGTGCGGGCGCACTTCCTGCGCGTCGGGTCGGCATCGCTGGAGCTGCTCGAGTCGACCTCCGAAAGCGGCCCGATCGGGCGCTACCTCACGCGCCGCGGGCCCGGGCTGCACCACCTGACGCTGCGCGTCGACGACATTCGCGCGGCGCTCCGGGCGGTGGCGGCGCGCGGCGCGAAGCTCATCGACACGGAGCCCCGGGAGGGGGCGGAGGGGGCGCTGGTCGCCTTCATCCATCCGGCGAGCGCCCACGGCGTGCTCGTCGAGTTGAAGCAGGTACGCCGCCAGGAGTCTGCGCCGTAGAACGGTGCGGGCTCCTGCAGGCACGGCTGGGCGGGAATCGGAGCCGCGGGCGACGATTTCCCGGGCCAGCCCGTGCGGGAGCAGGTGATGGACCCCGTGCGCATCGGCGTGATCGGCGGCAGCGGCATTTACGAGATGGCCGATCTGTCCGACCGGGAGGAGCGCGTGGTCGACACGCCGTTCGGTCCGCCGTCGGCCCCCTACGTGCTCGGACGGCTCGGCGGCCGGCCGGTCGCGTTTCTGGCGCGGCACGGCGCGGGCCACCGACTGCTGCCCACCGAGCTCAACTTCCGCGCGAACATCTACGGGTTCAAGACGCTCGGGGTCGAGTGGGTCGTGTCGGCGAGCGCGGTGGGCAGCCTGCAGGAGAGGTACCGGCCCGAGGACATCGTCGTGCCGGACCAGTTTCTCGACCGGACCCGGGGCCGCGTCGGCACCTTCTTCGGCAACGGGCTCGTCGCGCACGTTTCGTTCGCGCATCCGGTCTGCCCCGCGTTGAGCACGCTGGCGGCCGAGGCCGCGGAAGGGGCGGGGGCGAGCGTGCACCGCGGCGGCACCTACGTCTGCATGGAGGGCCCGCAGTTCTCGACCCTGGCCGAGTCGCGGCTCTACCGCTCGTGGGGCATGGATGTCATCGGAATGACGAACCTGCAGGAGGCGAAGCTGGCGCGGGAGGCGGAGATCTGCTTCTCCACGCTGGCCCTCGTCACCGACTACGACTGCTGGCATCCGGATCACGACAACGTGTCGGTGGAGATGGTGATCGAGACTCTTCAGCACAACGCCGAGACCGCGCGGCGCGTGATTCGCGGCATCGTGGGGAGCCTTCCGATCGAGCGCGGCTGCGAGTGCGGCACGGCCCTGGCCACCGCGATCATCACCCGTCCCGAAGCGGTCTCGGAGGAGGCCCGCCGGGCGCTGGCGCCGATCGTCGGCAAGTACCTCGCATGAGCATCGGGGGCGCGGCGGCACATCCGATCCTGACCGTCGGCTCGGTGGCGCTCGATTCGGTGCGCACGCCGGCCGGCGAGGTGTCGCGCATGGTCGGCGGGGCGGCCACGTTCTTCAGCGTCGCCGCGTCCTTCTTCACGGACGTCCGCCTCGTCGGCGTCGTGGGCGAGGACTTCGACGCCGAGCGCACGCTGGTCTTCGAGGGGCGCCGAATCGATCTCGAGGGCCTGCAGCGCGTGCCCGGCGAGACGTTCCGCTGGCGCGGGGAGTACGGCGCCGACCTCAACACGCGCGAGACGATCTACACGCACCTCAACGTGTTCGAGGCGTTCGAGCCCCGGATCCCCGACCGCTTCCGGTCGAGCCCCGTCGTGTTCCTCGCCAACATCCCCCCGGCTCTGCAGCTCCAGGTGCTGGAGCAGGTCCGCGACCCGGCATTCGTCGCCCTTGATACGATGAACTACTGGATCGAGGGGACGCCGGCCGAGCTGAAGGCCGTCCTCCGGCGTGTCGACACGGTGATCATCAACGACGAGGAGGCGCGGCAGTTGAGCGGGGAGCCGAACCTCGTCGGCGCGGCGCGCGCGATCCGGGCGCTGGGGCCGTCGCACGTGGTCATCAAGCGGGGCGAGCACGGCGTGCTGGCCGCCCACCGCGAAGAGTTCTTCGCGGCGCCGGCCCTGCCTCTCGCCGACGTGCGAGATCCGACAGGGGCCGGCGACACGTTCGCCGGGGGGCTGGTCGGCTACCTGGCCTCCTCGGAGGCGCGGACCCACGACGTCTGGGCGCGCGCCATCATCGCCGGCTCGACGATGGCGTCGTTCGCGGTGGAGGATTTCGGTCTCGGCCGGCTGCTGCGGCTGACGGCCGAGGACATCCGGGACCGCTTTCAGGCGTTCAAGAGGTTGACGCACTTCGATGCCCTTTGAACTCCGGCGCGGCCCGGCCGTCGTGGCCGGGGCGGCGGTCGCCGCCTCGCTCTGGGTGGCGGCGCTCGTGGCCGCGCCCTACGTGGTGACGCACGACCGGCCGGGATCCGCGGCCTTCCTCGCCGCGACCGGGATGTACGCGGTGGGCGCAGTCGTTTGCCATCAGCAGCCGTCCCGCTCGTTCCACTTCTGGGACGCGCAGGCGCCGGTGTGCGCGCGGTGCGCGGGCCTCTACGCGGGGGCGCCGGGCGGGCTGCTCCTGGCGCTGCTGCTGCTGCCGGCACCGGGCCGCGCGCGGCGGCACTTCGCACCCGAGCAGCTTCGCGACATGCGCCGACTGCTGATCGCCGCCGCCGTGCCAACGGTGTTCACCGTCGTCGTCGAGGTCCCGAACGCGGCCCGGGCGATGTCGGCACTGCCTCTCGGACTCGCGGTGGCGTGGATCGCGGCGCGAACGGCGCGCGAGGTGCTGGACGCATGACGCGGCAGAGGGGCAGGGACCCGGGTGCGGTCGCTGTTGCCTGCGCGCTGGCCTGGGCGTTGCCGGGAGCCGGCCACCTGTGGCTGGGCCGGGTGCGGAAGGGCGCCACCTTCCTCGTCGTCCTGCCCTTGATGTTCTGCGTAGGAGTGTGGCTCGAGGGCAGCGTGTACCCGCTCGACCCCACGCAGCCGGTCGTGACGCTGCTCGCGCTCGCCGACCTCGGCGCGGGGGGGCTCTACGTCCTGGCGCGTCTGGCCGGGTTCGGAGAGGGAGCGGTAGCGGCGGTCACCCACGAGTACGGCAACACGTTCATCCTCACCGCCGGCCTGCTGAACGTGCTCGTGACGCTCGACGCCTTCGACACCGCGCGCGGGGAGAAGCCCTGAGCATGACCAGCCACTTCCTGCTCATGGTGCTCTTCGCGGGTTGCGTGTCTGCGGTCTTCGCGGCGCTGATGCGGGACGACCCGGCGGAGCAGCTCCGCCTCGGGGCCCGGATGTTCGCCGGCTTCGTGGGCGCGGCCGTCCTGTTGAGCTGGCTGATGTACCCGTTCCCGCTGTGACCCCGCCGCCCCGCACCGGTCTTCACCGCGCTGCCTGGGCCTGGTGGCCGGCGCTGCTCTGGATGGCGATGATCTACGCCGCATCCTCGGTGGAACGCCCGCCGAGCCTGCCCGGCGGGCTGCCGGACGTGGTCGCCCACGCGGGCGTCTATGCCGTGCTCTCGATGCTCGTGCTGCGCGGGGTCGTGCTGGCCCGCGGCGCGGGCATCACCGTGGCAGCCGCAGCGGCGGCCGTGATCCTCGCCATCGGGTACGGAGTGACGGACGAGTGGCACCAGTCGTTCGTGGCGGGGCGCACGGCCGAGGTCCGGGACGTGGCGGCCGACGCCGTCGGGGCGCTCGCCGGAACGGGGCTGGCATGGGCGTGCGCTATAGTTCTCGGCAGGCGGGCCGCATCGAAATGACCACTGAAGCAGTCGTCGTGGAACGCACGGGAGCCGTGGCCGTGGTTACCGTCAACCGCCCCAGGGTTCTCAACGCGCTCGACGCGGCCACCGTGGGGGCGCTGCGCCGGGTGGTCGACGAGCTGGCCGCCGACGGTGCGATCCGCGCGGTCGTGCTGACCGGTGCCGGCGACCGGGCCTTCATCGCGGGGGCCGACATCGCGGAGCTGGCCAGGTTGTCGCCGGTGTCTGCGCAGGCCCTCGCACGCCGCGGCCAGGCCCTGTGCGACGCCCTGGAGCGGATGGGCAAGCCGGTCATCGCCGCCATCAACGGATTCGCGCTGGGCGGAGGTTGCGAGATCGCGATGGCCTGCACGTTGCGGCTCGCGGCCGAGACGGCGCGCATCGGACAGCCCGAGATCGGACTCGGCCTGCTGCCCGGCTACGGCGGCACGCAGCGCCTGCCGCGGCTGGTGGGCAGCGGCCGCGCGCTCGAGCTGACGCTCATCGGCGATCCGATCCCGGCCGCGGAGGCGTGGCGCATCGGGCTCGTCAACCGGGTCGTGCCGCCGGGCGATCTTGCCGCCGAGGCGCGAGCGCTGGCCGAGCGGCTGGCGGCGCAGGCGCCGGTCGCGGTACGGGCGATCCTCGATGCCGTGCGGGAAGGCATGCAGATGTCGCTGGCGGGCGGGTGCGAGCACGAGGCGGCGCTGTTCGGAGTCGCGGCGGCGACCGAGGACTGGCGGGAGGGGACCCGCGCGTTCCTGGAGAAGCGGCGACCGACGTTCAAGGGCGCATGAGAGACCGCCCGCGCATCGACGGCCGCGAGGACGCGTCGGGGCTGCGTTTGGCCATCGTGATGTCGGCCTACCACGCGCCGGTCACCGAAGGGTTGCGGGACGGCGCGCTCGCGGCCCTGGCCCGGGCGAGCGCGGAGCCCGGCCGCGAGGTTCCCGTCATCACCGTTCCGGGCGCGTTCGAGCTGCCGCTGGCGGCGCGCCGGGCCGCGGAGTCGGGCGCCTTCGACGCCCTCGTCTGTCTCGGCTGCGTCGTCCGCGGCGAGACGCCGCACTTCGACTACATCGCCTCGGCGGTCGCCCACGGCATCATGTCCGCCTCGCAGGAGACCGGCGTGCCGATCACGTTCGGCGTGCTGACCACCAATACGTTGGAGGAGGCGCAGGCTCGGGCCCGCGACGGCTCGTCGAACAAGGGGTGGGAGGCCGCGATGGCCGCCGTTCAGTTCGCCAACACCCTCCGGGCCCTTCCTGGAGCGGGAGGGGTCGCGGGGTGACGGTGCAGCGCACCGGCCGGGAGGGCGCCCGCGTCGCTGGCGCGCGCCCGGCGCCTGCCGCGGCGGGCGCGGAGGCGGCGTTCAATCCGGCGGAGCTGCACCGGGGACGCGAGGCGGCGCTCCAGCTCCTGTACCAATGGGAGATCGGGCGCATCGGCGACCCGGGCCCCGACGCCGACGCACTGTACTGGACGGCGCATCCGGCCCCGGAGCCCCGCCAAGCCTTCGCCGCGGCGCTCGCCCGGGGAACCGTGTCCCGTGCGCCGGAGATCGACGCCCTGATCGCCGGTCACGCGCGGAACTGGCGCCTCTCGCGCATGGCGGTGCTGGACCGCCTGATTCTGCGGATGGCCATCTACGAGCTACAGTGTGGGCGCACGCCTCCGCTGGTCGTGATCGACGAGGCCATCGAGCTGGCGAAGGCGTTCAGCGGCGACCAGTCGGCCGGCTTCGTCAACGGGGTGCTCGACAGCGTGCGGCGCGAGATTTCCGAAAGCCACGAGGCGGACGAAGAGTGAGCGCATCTCCCAGCGGCCCCTCGGCTCCGGAGGAGGGCGTGCGCGGGGAGTCGGCGCCGGCGCGGGCCCCGGCCCGGGCGGCCTCCGACGCCCGTACCCACGAGCAGCAGCGAGAACGGCGGGCGAGCCTCGCGCGCCTGGTCGAGCTGGGCGTCGATCCCTATCCCCCGCGATTCGAGCGGACCGCCACGATCGGGGCGCTCGTCGCCGCCTACGGAACCCGGTCCGGCGCCGAGCTCGAGGAGCTTGCGCCGCAGGCCGCGACCGCCGGCCGGGTCGTCTCGATCCGCAGCTTCGGCAAGGCCAGCTTCCTGGTGCTGGCGGCCGACGGGAAGAGGATTCAGACCTACGTTCGCCGGGACTCGGTTTCGGATGACGACTTCAAGGTCTTTCGGCAGATCGACGTAGGGGATCACGTCGGCGTGGCGGGGCGCGTGTTCCGGACGCGGACGGACGAGCTGACCGTCTGGGCGTCCGACGTCGCGATGCTCGCCAAGTGCCTCGAGCCGCTGCCGGAGAAGTGGCACGGGCTGACCGACGTCGAGACGCGCTACCGGCAGCGCTACCTCGATCTCATCGTCAACGACGACTCGCGCCGGGTGTTCGAGACCCGCGCCCGCGTGCTGGCCCGGCTCCGGGCCTTTCTCGACGCCCGGGGCTACCTGGAGGTCGAGACGCCGATGATGCACCCGGTAGCCGGGGGGGCGTTGGCGCGGCCCTTCGTCACGCACCACAACACGCTCGACCTGCCGCTGTTCCTCCGCGTGGCGCCCGAGCTGTACCTCAAGCGACTGGTCGTGGGCGGCCTGGAGCGCGTCTATGAGATCAACCGCAACTTCCGGAACGAGGGGATCTCGACGCGGCACAACCCCGAGTTCACGATGCTGGAGTTCTACGAGGCCTACAGTCACGCCGAGGCCCTGATGACGCTGACGGAAGAGATGCTCTCGTCCGTCGCACGGGAGGTCCTGACGGGTGCGGAGACCGGTCCGTTCGGCGAGGAGACCATCTCCTGGGCGCGTCCGTTCCGGCGGCTGCGGCTGCGGGACGCCGTACGCGAGGCGGCCTCCGAGCGTCTGGGCAAGGAAGTGACGGAGGCCGAGCTGCGGCAGCGCGACGAGGCCGCGGGGCTGGCCGCGCGCCTCGAAGTCGCCGTCCCGGCCGGCGCCGGCGCGGGCCGTATCGCGGCCGCCCTGTTCGAGGAGCTGTGCGAGGACGCGCTCGTGCAGCCCACGTTCGTCTACGACTTCCCGACGGAGGTCTCGCCGCTCTCCAAGCAGCGGCCGGACGATCCCGACACCGTGGAGCGGTTCGAGCTCTACATCGCGCGCATGGAGATCGCCAACGCCTTCACCGAGCTGAACGATCCGGCCGAGCAGCGGCGCCGTTTCGAGGCGCAGCTCGCGGAACGCGCGGAGGGCGATACGGAGGCGCACGCGATGGACGACGACTACCTGCGCGCCCTCGACTACGGCCTGCCGCCGACGGGCGGGGAGGGCATCGGCATCGACCGCCTGGTGATGCTGCTCGCGAACCGCGCGTCGATTCGGGACGTGATCCTGTTCCCGCTGCTGCGGCCGGCACGGAGCGGTTCGCGCCGGGGCGAGTGACGATGCGCCAGCCTCCCTTCGAGCTGTACGTGGCGTTGCGCTACCTGACCGCGCGCCGCAAGCAGGCCTCGATCGCGAGCACGTCGATCATCTCGATGCTCGGGGTGGCGGTCGGAGTCATGGCGCTCGTCATCGCGCTCGCGCTGATGACCGGCCTGGCGGAGGAGATCCGGGACCGGATCATCGGCGGCTCCGCGCACGTCTACGTGTATCGGGCGGGCGGCTTCGACGACTACCGGGCGGAGGCGGAGTCCCTCCGGGAGGTGCCCGGCGTGGTGGCGGCCGCCCCCGCCGTGCAGGGCGAGGGGCTGGCGATCACCCGGCAGGCGCAGGCGTTCGTCAAGATCAAGGGCATCGATCCGGAACTGGAGGCGGAGGCCACCGAGCTCGGCACTTCGCTCACCCACGGCCTCCTGTCCGACCTGTCCGACCCGAAGCCCGGAGAGCGGCCGGCGGTCGGCGGCGTCCTCATCGGCGAGCGTCTCGCGCAGGAGCTCGGCGCCTTCGTCGGCGACGAGATCCGCGTACTGACGACCGCGGGCACCCTCTCCCCGATGGGGATTCTGCCGCGGCAGCGGCCGTTGGAGGTGGTCGGGATCTTCAGCCTGGGACTGCTCGAGTACGACAGCGTGTTCGCGTTCGTCACGCTGGATGTCGCCAGGCGGCTCTTCAACGCGGAGAGCGTGCAGATGATGGAGCTGCGGGTCGACGATCCGATGGCGTCGCGCGCCGTGGCGGATGCGCTCCCCGGCCTGCTGGGGCCGGGCTACGTCGCGGACGACTGGTCGCGGCTGAACGCGCCCCTCTTCGGGGCCATGTGGCTGGAGAAGATGGGGATCTCGATCGCCGTCGGCCTCATCGTCGTCGTCGCCGCGCTGCACATCATCGCCTCGCTCGTCATGCTGGTGATGGAGCGGAGCCGGGACATTGCGATCCTCAAGACCATGGGCGCCTCGTCACGCGTCATTCGGCGCGTCTTCATGCTGCAGGGCCTGATCATCGGCACCATCGGCACCCTCGGAGGTGCAACGGCCGGGTATCTCGTGTCGACGGTGATGGACCGCTACCGCCTCCTGCAGCTTCCGATGGAGATCTACCAGGTGTCGTACGTCCCGTTCACGGTGCGGGCACTCGACATCGCGGTGGTGGTCGGCGCGGCGCTGCTCGTCTGCTTCGTCGCGACCGTGTACCCGTCGCGCCAGGCGTCGAGGCTGGATCCGGCGGAAGCGCTGCGCTACCAGTAGGTCCGGCCGCACGGGACGCACGGCGGCACGAGTCGCATGGCCTTCCTCCAGATCACCGACCTCTCGAAGGCGTATCGCGGCCAGGGCCGGGCGCTGCAGGTGCTGCGCGAGCTCGACCTGACGGTGGAGGCGGGCGAGATGGTCGCCGTCGTCGGCGTTTCGGGGGTCGGCAAGAGCACCCTCCTGCACGTCGTCGGCGGCCTGGACCGTGCGGACGGCGGGACAGTTCGCGTCGGGGAGAGCGAGGTCACCGGGCTGAGCGACGCGGAGCTCGTGGCCTTCCGCAGTCGCCAAATCGGGTTCGTCTTCCAGTTCCACCATCTGCTCCCGGAGTTCAGCGCCGTGGAGAACGTGGAGATGCCGCTGCGCATCACCCGCTGCCCGGCCCCCGAGGCCCGGGAGCGGGCCTCGTCGCTGCTCGCGCAGGTCGGCCTGGGAGACCGGCTCGACCATCGTCCCGGCATGCTCTCCGGCGGCGAGCAGCAGCGGGTCGCCGTCGCCCGCGCGCTCGTGATGTGCCCCGGTCTGCTGCTGGCCGACGAGCCGACCGGCAATCTCGACGAGGCGACCGGCGAGACGCTCCACGGCCTGCTGCGAGAGATGCATGCCCGGCACGGCCTGACCTCGGTGATCGCGACCCACAACTCGCGCCTCGCCGGGGCCTGCGACCGTGTGCTGCACCTCGAGAACGGGCGCCTGCGGGCGGCGTGACCTGCGCCTGCGCGCGCCTCGCGGGCGCGGCCGTCCGGCACCCCCGGGGCGCTGGCGCCGGCTCCCCGATGCCTTATAATCCTGGAGGGCCGTCGCGTTCTGGCGCGTGGGGATGGACGGGTAGGGGCGCATGTTCGAGCGATACACGGAGCGGGCGAGGCGTGTATTGTTCTTTGCGCGCTACGAGGCGAGCCAGCTCGGCAGCATCTCGATTGAGACCGAGCACCTCCTGCTCGGCCTCATCCGGGAAGGCAAGGGGCTCACGAGCCGCATCTTCGCCCGCTCCCACCTCTCGCTCGAGAGCATCCGCAAGGAGATCGAGGGCCGCACCGTCTTTCGCGAGAAGGTGTCGACCTCGGTGGAGATCCCCTTCAGCACCGAGACCAACCGGGTGCTGCAGTTCGCCGCCGAGGAGGCAGACCGGCTGCTGCACAACTACATCGGCACGGAGCACCTGCTGCT
>JAGWAJ010000021.1:12900-13820 GCA_021296475.1 Acidobacteriota bacterium | reverse complement strand
CGGGTCAAGGAGACGCCGCTCCTGGCCGAGTTCAGCCGCGACCTGTCGGCGGCGGCGATGAAGAACCGCCTCGACCCGCTCGTAGGCCGCGCCGTCGAGATCGAGCGCGTCCAGCAGGTGCTTTCCCGGCGCACCAAGAACAACGCCGTGCTCATCGGCGAGCCCGGGGTCGGCAAGACGGCCATCGTGGAGGGCCTGGCCCAGCGCATCGTCCGCGGCGACGTGCCGCACTTCCTGGCCGACAAGCGGCTGCTCGCCCTCGACATCTCGCTCATCGTCGCCGGTACCAAGTACCGCGGTCAGTTCGAGGAGCGCCTCAAGGCGATCATGAAGGAGCTGACCGAGAACCCGGGCATCATCGTCTTCATCGACGAGTTGCACACCCTGGTCGGCGCCGGCTCCGCCGAGGGGTCGCTCGACGCGGCGAACATCCTGAAGCCGGCGCTCTCGCGCGGCGAGATCCGCTGCATCGGCGCGACGACGCCGGCCGAGTACCGCAAGTACATCGAGAAGGACCGCTCGCTCGAGCGCCGCTTCCTCGCGATTCGGGTAGAGCCGCCGACCGAGTCGGAGACGATCCAGATCCTGGGGGGCCTGAAGGACCGCTACGAACGGTTCCACCATGTCACCTACACGGCCGACGCGCTCGAGGCGGCGGTGTACCAGTCGAGCCGCTACATCACCGACCGCTTCCTGCCCGACAAGGCGCTCGATCTCGTCGACGAGGCGGGCGCTCGCGCCAAGCTGCGCGAGGCGGGGAGCAGCGCGGAGTTCAGCGAGATCAACAAGAGCATCCGCACCGCCGTCGAGCAGATGGAGCATGCGACCGCCCAGAAGGACTACGAGCGGGCGCAGTTCTTCCGCGAGCAGGAGGTCCTGGCGCGCGAGAACCTGCAGTTCGTCCGGGAGACGTTCGACGT
>JAGWAJ010000021.1:0-12870 GCA_021296475.1 Acidobacteriota bacterium | reverse complement strand
TCGAAGTGGACCGGCGTTCCGCTGACCTCGATCAACCAGGACGAGAGCGCCCGGCTGCTCGACATGGAGGCGGAGCTGCACGGGAGGGTGATCAGCCAGGAGCTGGCGATCTCGGCCCTGGCGCGCGCGATTCGACGCTCCCGCGCCGGCCTGAAGTCGCCGCATCGCCCCGTCGGCAGCTTCATCT
Source organism: Acidobacteriota bacterium (assembly GCA_021296475.1). GTDB lineage: Bacteria > Acidobacteriota > Vicinamibacteria > Vicinamibacterales > UBA8438 > JAGWAJ01. The sequence continues at coordinate 12,683 of JAGWAJ010000021.1, read as the reverse complement.
TCCTGGGGCCGACCGGGGTCGGGAAGACCGAGCTGGCGCGCGCCCTCGCGAACGTCCTGTTCGGCAGCGACACGGCGCTGGTCCGCTTCGACATGTCCGAGTACATGGAGAAGCACTCGGTGTCGAAGCTGATCGGCTCGCCGCCGGGCTACGTGGGACACGAGGAGGGCGGCCAGCTCACCGAGAAAGTCAAGCGCCATCCCTACTCGGTGGTCCTGCTCGACGAGATCGAGAAGGCGCACCCGGACCTGTTCAACATCCTGCTGCAGGTGTTCGAGGACGGTCACCTGACGGACGGACTGGGCAACCGGGTCGACTTCAAGAACACGATCGTGATCATGACGTCGAACATCGGCGCCCGCCACATCCAGAAGAAGGCGTCGGTCGGTTTCCAGGCCCCCGATCCGGGGGAGGTCCAGCGCAGCGTCTCCGAGCTGGTGCTCGCCGAGGTCAAGCGGACGTTCAACCCGGAGTTCGTGAACCGGGTCGACGAGATCATCGTGTTCGAGGCGCTGTCGGACGACGATCTGCGGCAGATCATGACGATGCTGGTCGAGCAGTTGAACGCCAACCTGGTCGACCGGGATCTGCGCATCGCGCTGACGGCGGAGGTCATCGACTGGATTATCGAGACCACGTGCGAGGACCGGTCCTATGGGGCGCGTCCGCTGCGGCGGGCCATTCAGCGCTACGTCGAGGACCCGCTCTCGGAGGAGCTCATCCGCGGGCGCCTCGAGACCGGCGACGTCGAGGTCTACATGGACGGGGGCGCGCTGGCCTACCGGGCCGCCGGGCAGGAGCTGGAGGGCCGGCGTCTTGCATGAGCGGAATCCGGAGCACCGGGATCGACCGAATCGTAGATCGGCGCGTCTTAGATCTCGTACACTCGCGTTCAAGAGGGTTCCTCGCGATTTCGGGTGACTGACGATGCAAGCAGCCAGAAACACGGTTGGTCGCGTGATCGTGGCGGCGGTCGCCGCGGCGCTCCTGCCGGCAGGGGCGGCGGCCGAGCCGGGGCAGCAGCGCTCGCAGCCGCCCTCCATCTTCGGCAGCCCGCAGCCGCCGCCGGCTGCCCGGCAGCCGATACTGCCGCCGCAGGGCTCGCCGCCGCTGCTGCGGAACCTGGAGCTGCGGTTTCCGGCCCAGGGCAATGTGGCCAGCGTGGAGTACGACACCTACCTGTACTACATGGAGCTGCCGGGCCACGTGAGCCTCCCCTCGCAGGGCCGCTGGGTGCCGTACACGGAAGAGCTCGAGCGCGTCGTCCTCGACGATTTCAACCGGCTGTGGGACACCGGTTTCCTCGACGATCTCTGGATCGAGGTGGTCGACGAGCCGTGGCCGAACGGGGTGATCGGCAAGCGGGTCATCTTCAACATGGAGGAGCGGCAGCGGGTCAAGATCGTCACCTTCGAAGGCTCCGACGAGCTCAAGCGCGAGGACATCGACCTCAACCTCGAGGACAACGGCGTCGTCCTGCGGATGGACTCCTTCCTCGACCCCGCCGTCATCCAACGGGTGAAGGGGGTCCTGCAGGTGCTGTTCCGGGCCAAGGGGTTCCTCTTCTCCGAGGTGAACCACACGATCGAGGAGCTCCCGGGCGGGCCGAAGCTGGTGCGGCTCACGTTCCACATGGACGAGGGCCCGAAGGTCGTGATTCGGAACATCGACTTCGTCGGCAACCGGGCGCTGAGCGACGGCGACCTCAAGGGCCGGATGAAGAAGGTGCGCGAGTCGTGGTGGCTCTCGTGGATGACGGGGCGCGGAACGTACAAGGAAGGCGAGTTCGAGGAGGACGCCGAGGCGATCGTCGCGCACTACCGGGACCAGGGTTACATCCGGGCGACGGTGGGGCAGCCGAACATCGAGTACCTGGAGCTGTCGGAAGATGGCGGCCAGCGGGCCATAAACCTGCGGATTCCGGTGGATGAGGGGGAGCGCTACCGCCTGGGCGAGCTCGACTTCGCGGGGAACGAGATCCTCCTCGAAGAGGGGTTGCAGCGCATCTTCCGGGACCTCGAGGCCGGCGACTACTACAGCGAAGGGGAGATCCGGGAGGGCTTCGAGGACGCACGCGAGCTGTACGGGTCGCTCGGCTACTACGAGATGACGCTGGTGCCGGAGCTGGCGCCGCGGGACGAGCCGCTGGCCGGCGCCGACGCCGCGAACGGCAACGGCAACGGCAACGGAAACGGCGAGCACGAGGGCGAGGGGGAGGCCGAGGAGCGGCCGACGCACATCGACGGCGCCCCCGTGGTCGACGTGACGATTCGCGTGCAGGAGGGCGAGCAGTACTTCGTCAACCGCATCGAGTTCGCCGGCAACAAGACGACGCACGACGAGGTCATTCGCCGGGAGTTGCAGCTCGCGGAGAACGCGGTCTTCAACACCGAGGCCCTCAAATACAGCGTGCGGCGCCTGAACCAGCTCGGCTTCTTCGAGCCGCTCGAGGAGGAGGGCGTCGGCATCGAGAAGACCGACGCCGAGGAGAACGAGGTCGACATCACGTTCAACCTCTCCGAGACGAACCTCAACCAGCTCACGTTCGGCGCCGGCGTCTCGGAGTTCGACGGCTTCTTCGGCCAGGTGTCGTTCCAGACGACCAACTTCATGGGCCGCGGCGAATCGCTCCAGGTGTCGATGCTGAGCGGCTCGCGCGCCCGGAACTACCAGCTCTCCTTCACGGAGCCGTTCATCTTCGGGCGACCGATATCGCTCGGCAGCACGGTCTACTCGCGGCGCATAGAGTGGATCGGGAGCTTCACCGAGGACAGCCGCGGCGCCACGGTGACGTTCGGGGTGCCGCTGGCCCTGTTCACGCGCATGTTCGTCGGCTACAGCCTCGAGTCGTCCGAAGTCACCGACATCAGCCCGTACCTGACGGATCGGCCGGAACTGCTGGCGTTCAATCCATTCTTCGCGGACGCGCTGCTCCAGAGCCACGGCGGGCGGCGCATCATCAGCAAGGTGACGCCGTCCCTGGCGCTGAACACCGTCGACCATCCGATCTTCCCGACGAACGGACACAGCCTGACCGCATCGCTCGAGCTGGCCGGGCTCGGCGGGAACACGCAGTTCTGGAAGCCGACGCTGGAAGGCACGTGGTACGTCCGGCACACGTCGAAGACGATCATCGGCCTTCGGGGCCAGTACAGCTACATGGGGGCCGGCGACCCGAACCAGATCCCGATCTTCGAGCGCCTGTGGCTCGGCGGCGAGTACTCGGTACGCGGGTTCGACATCCGGCGCATCGGCCCGACCTTCTCCGACACCAATGCCAACGTCGACGCCAACACGTACGCCGGCCGCATGATCGTCGGCGGCAACAAGAGCCTGCTGTTGAACGCGGAGTACCAGTTTCTGGTCGGCGGCCCGGTGCGCCTCGTCTGGTTCTACGACGCGGGCCAGGTGCAGGACTTCGGCTCGCGCTTCGCGATGCAGGACTTCAAGACGTCCACCGGCGTCGAGCTGCGCTTTTTCATGCCGATGCTCAACGTGCCGTTCCGCTTGATCTACTACTGGAACCCGCAGGCGGACGGGGTCTACAACGATCGGCTCGCCGAGCAGGAGAGGAGCGGGTTCCGCTTCTCGATCGGAACGACGTTCTAGAGCGACCAAGGCCGGGTCCGACCGCGCCAGACGACGCACGACAACCGATCAGCCCGAGGTGATGCATCGATGAGATTCGTGATCCGTGTCGCAACGGCGGTGAGCCTCTTCGTCGCGGCCGCCGGCGCCGCCGCAGCGCAGCAGTTCCCTCCCGGTACCAAGTACGGCTACATCAATCTGCAGCGCGTCCTGGCGGAATCGGACGTGGGCAGGACGGCCAGCACCAGTGTGCAGGAGCTGACCGATACGAAGCTCGCCGAGATCCAGTCCCGCCAGACGGCGCTCCAGAGTCAGATCGACAGCAGCAACCAGCAGCTCCTGGATCTGCAGCAGAGGCTCGAGCAGGGGCAGAACGTCATGAGCGCCCAGGCGCGGCTCAGCCTGCAGCGCGAGATTTCCCGGCTACAGCTCGAGCTCCAGCGGCAGACCCAGGACGCCCAGGCGGAGATGGAGCGCGTCACGCAGGACGCCGACGCCGAGGTGGCGGAGCTGCGGCAGGAGCTTCAGCTCCAGTTCGAGCAGCAGCTCGCGCCGGCCCTCGACGAGGTCGCGGAGGAGCGCCAGGTCGATCTGATCTTCAACATCGAGGGCCTCATCTGGGGGCTGCCGGCCCTCGACCTGACGCAGTCGGTCGTCCAGAAGCTCAACGGCCGCTAAGGTTCTGCGCCGTAGAACGGTGCAGAACCCTGGTAGGCCTGGCTGGGCGCACGTGAGGGCGACGCGGTGGACGGTGCAGGTGGGAGTGTGTACACTCAGCCTGCCTCGCGCGTTGCTCGGGTCAGCCGTCCAGTGCCCCTCGACATTCCCGTCCTCCTCGACCGTCTCTGCTACCGATACCCGTCGCTCCTGGTCGACAGCGTGGTCGAGCATCTGCCCGGGCGCCGCATCGTTGCCGTCAAGAATGTGACGGTCAACGAGGACTACTTTCAAGGGCATTTCCCCGGCACGCCGCTGATGCCGGGCGTGATGATGATCGAGACGCTGGCCCAGGTGGCCACGTTGCTGCTGCTCGACGAGGGAGGGGAGGCGCCGACCCGTCGGGCCGTCCTCCGCGGCGTGAACGACGCCAAGTTCCGCCGGCAGGTGGTACCCGGCGACCGGCTGCGGCTGGCGGTGACACGCGAGCGCGAGCGTCGGGGACTGGCCGTGGCGCGCGGGGTGGCAACGGTCGCGGACCGCGCCGTCGCCGAGGCGGAGCTGCTGCTGGGGATCGAGTACGGAGAGCCCGAGGTCCATCCGACGGCAGTCGTCCACCCCGGCGCGGTCATCGGAGCGGGGACCGTGGTCGGGCCGTACGCGGTGATCGGCCCACAGGTGCGACTGGGTCGCGGCACCCGGGTGGGGGCCTCCGCCGTGATCGACGGCGACACGGAGCTCGGGGACGATTGCCACGTCCTGTCGTTCGCATCGGTCGGTCAGATCCCCCAGGACCTGAAGTTCCGGGGAGAGGCGACCGGGCTGCGAATCGGGCACCGGAACGTCTTCCGCGAGTTCGTCACCATCCATCGGGGTACGCGCGGCGGCGGGGGACTGACCCGCATCGGCGACGACAACGTCTTCATGGCCTATGCACACGTCGCCCACGACTGCGCCATCGGCAACAAGACCCTGTTCGGCAACGGCGCCACCCTGGGAGGGCACGTCGTCGTCGAGGACGGCGCCACGATCAGCGCGGGATCGGGCGTGCATCAGTTCTGTCACGTAGGGCGCCAGGCCTTCATCGGCGGCTACACCGTCGTCACGAGAGATGCGCTGCCGTACGCGAAGACCGTCGGCAACCGCGCGCGCGTCTATGGGCTGAACCGCATCGGTCTGGAACGGCGCGGCGTGTCGCAGCAGACCATCGCGAAGCTGAAGCGGGCGTTCCGCTACCTCCTCCAGTCGAAGCTCAACACCAGCCAGGCACTCCAGCGGATCGACAGCGACCCCGATCTCGATTGTTCGGAGGTCGCCCATCTCGTCGAGTTCATCCGGGAGTCGAGGCGAGGTTCCCGGCGGGGCGTCACGCTGCGGCGGCCTCTCGGGCGCGCAGAGCCGGTGGAGAGCGAGAACCGGGACTGATCCGGTGTCCCTGTCGCGATCGGCGGTCCGCCGGCCTCCGGCGCCGCCACTGAGCAAGGCATGCGCTTCGGCTTGATCGCCGGCAACGGTCGGTTTCCCTTTCTCGCCCTCGAGGCGATGAAGCGCCTCGGCCATGCGGTGACGGTGGTCGCGATTCGGGAGGAGACGAGTCCTGCGCTCGCCGCAACCGCGGCCGCGGACCCGCCGGCGGCGTTCCACTGGGTCTCGCTCGGAGAGCTGGGGCGGTGCATCGCCACGCTGAAGGAGGCGGGCGTCACACGGGCCCTCATGGCCGGGCAGGTCCAGCATCGACGTCTGTTCTCGGGCGTGATGCCCGACCGCGTCCTGCTTGGAGTTCTGCGGCGCCTGGCGACGCGCAACACCGATGCGCTCATCTCCGGCGTCGCCGACGTGCTTCGCGAGCACGGCATCGAGCTGGTCGACTCGACCGCCTTTCTCGAGCCGCTGCTTGCGCGGGCCGGCTGCCTGACGGCGCGCGCGCCGACCGTGGACGAGCGGGCCGACCTCGATTTCGGCTATCCCATGGCGGACGCGGTGGCCGCGCTCGACATCGGGCAGACCATTGCGGTCAAGGAGCGGGCGGTCGTCGCGATCGAGGCGATGGAGGGGACCGATGCCGTGATCGCCCGCGCGGGCCGCCTCGCCGGGGCCGGCGTCTCGGTGATCAAGGTGGCGAAGCCGAACCAGGACATGCGCTTCGACGTTCCCGTCGTCGGTCTGCCGACCGTGGAGGCGCTTCGGAAGGCAGCGGCCGCGGTCCTGTCGATCGACGCCGGCCGCACGCTCGTGCTGGATGGGGAGCGCGTGATCGAGGCCGCGGACGAGGCCGGGATTGCCGTGGTCGGCCGTCCGGTGGAGGACTCCGCGCCGTGACGAAGCCGTTCCGTGCGGCGGTCGTCGGGGTCGGACACCTGGGGCGGCACCACGCGCGGCTGCTCGCCCGGCTGCCGGACGTCGAGCTGGCCGGCGTCGTCGACAGCGACGCGCGCCGGGCGGCCGCGGTGGCGGCGGAGCTGGGCACGCGCGCGGCCGCCGGGATCGAGGAGCTGGCGGCCGACCTCGACGGGGTGACCGTCGCCGTGCCGACGGCGGCGCACGCCGACGTCGCCCTGCCGCTGCTGCGGGCCGGCGTCGCGGTCCTGGTGGAGAAGCCGATCACGGCGTCCGTCGCGCAGGCGGATGCGCTGGTCGAGGCCGCCGCGGCGTCCGGAGCGACCCTGGCGGTCGGACACACCGAGCGCTACAACCCGGCCGTGACGACGGCCCGCGAACTGGTTTCGGCCCCCCGCTTCATCGAGGGACATCGTCTGGCGGAGTTCGCCCGCCGCAGCCTGGACATCGACGTGGTGTTCGACCTGATGATCCACGATCTCGACATCGTGCTGTCCCTGGTCGGGTCCGAGCCGGCATCCATCGAGGCGGTCGGCGTGCCGGTGCTCACGGAGCGGGTCGACATCGCGAACGCCCGCATCCGGTTCCGGAACGGATGCCTGGTCAACCTGACCGCCAGCCGGATCAGCCGGGACCGCGTGCGCAAGCTCCGCGTCTTCGAGCCGCACGCCTACGTGTCGCTCGACTACGGCGCGCAGGAGGTCGAGGCATGGCGCGTGTCGCGGGACGGCGCCGGAGAGCCCGCCATCGAGGGGGGCGGGGTACCGGTGGCGCGGGCGGAGCCGCTCGCGCAGGAGCTGGCCGACTTCGTGCGGGCGTGCCGGACGGGCTCGCGGCCGCGTGTGACGGGTGAGGACGGGCGGCGGGCGCTGGTGCTCGCCCAGCGGGTCGCAGCGGCGATCGCGGAGGAGCCGGAGGTCGGCCCGTCGTGAGAGCGATTCCCGCGCCGGGCGCGTCGGGTTCGGATCCGTGCTGTGACGAACCGGTCGCGCCGGGCGCCGGACGGAGCAGGTGATGGCAGGAGATCGCGAGTCCGGGCCGAACCGGGCGTCGCTCGAGGCTGTTGCGGAGAGACTGCGCGCCGGCGGCCGGTTGGCGTCCGGCGACGCCGCGGTGCTGGCCGCCACGCCCGACCTGGTCGCGCTGGGCGCACTCGCGGACGACCGGCGACGGGCGCTGCGCGGGGATCGGGTGACGTTCGTTCGCGTCTGCGAGATTGACGCCGTTGCGGGCGGGGCGGGGCAGGACCGGCTGCCGCCGCGCGCGGGTGAGGTGCGTCTCGTCGGGCGTCCCGCCGACATCGGCGCGGCGGTCGCGGAGACCAGCCGGCTGCGCGAGCTCGCGGGCCCCGTCCCGATCACCGGATTTGCGCTCGACGATCTGGTCGACCTGTGCCGCGCGGACGCGGCCGCCGTGCGGGAGGCGCTGGGTGCGCTCCGGGAGGCGGGCCTGGCCCGGGTTGCGGAAGCGCGGGCGGACGCCGGCGACGACCCGCGCTGGATCGAGCTGGCGGTTGCGGAAGACTTGCCGGTTGCGCGGCTGACGGTGGCGTCCGCCGACTCGGATGGTCTGGCGAACGCCCGGCGCATCGCGGCCTGGGGGGCGGCGGCGGCCAGCGTGCGGGCGTTCGCGCCGTTGCCGGCCGTCGCTGGTCCCCGGCCGTCGACGGGCTACGACGACCTCCGGCGGGTTGCGCTCACGCGGCTGGTGGTTGACAATATCGACTCCATACAGGTCGACTGGCGCCTGTACGGGCCGAAGCTGGCGCAGGTCGCGCTCACGTTCGGGGCCGATGACGTGGACGCCGTCTCACCGATCGACGCGCTCGAGCACGGGTGGCGCCGTACGCCGCTCGAGGAGATCACGCGGAACGTGAGCGCCGCGGCGCGGGTGCCGATCGAACGCAACGGCCGGTTCGAGATTGGCACGGCACGACCATGAGCGTGGTGCGCGTCGGCTGCGTCGAGTATCTCAACGCCCGCCCTCTCGTGCACGGGCTGGATCAGCGATCCGATCTCTTCTCGCTGCGCTTCGACGTCCCGGCCCGGTGCGCGTCCTGGCTGCACGAGCGCGAGGTCGATCTGGCGCTCATCCCCACCATCGAGTACCTGCGCGGGCCCGACTATCGGATCGTGCCGGATCTCGCGGTGACGTCCGACGGGCCGGTGGCGTCGGTCGCGATCTTCACCAAGCGGCCGACGACCGCGATCCGTTCCATCGCTATCGATTCGAGCTCCCGCACCGCGGTCGCCCTGCTGCGCATCCTCTGCGCGCAGTGGTTCGACATCGAGCCGACGTTCGTGAAGATGCGCCCGGATCTTCCGGCGATGCTCAAGCGCTGCGACGCCGCCCTGCTCATCGGCGACGTCGCGCTGTTCACGGAGCACGAGACGACGGACCTCGAGAAGGTGGACCTCGGCGAGGAGTGGACGGCCATGACGAGCCTGCCGTTCGTCTGGGCGTTCTGGGCGGGCCGGCCGGGGGCGGTGGAGCCGGCCCACGTCGAGGCGCTCCGCGCCGCACGCGTCTCCGGGGAGGCGGCGCTCGACGAGATCACCGCTGCCCACGGGCCCGATGACGAGGACGAGGCGGCCCTCGCCCGCACCTACCTCGACACGAACGTGCAGTTCGCATTGAACGGCGAGTGCCTGGCGGGCTTGAAGAAGTTCTTCGGCGCCGCCCGCGACCTCGGGATCGTCCAGCAGGCGGTGAGCGTCCGCTTCTTCGAGTCGTGATGCGCGGCGAGCTCGAAGAGATCGCGGCGCACCTCCGGGGCGGAGGGCGTCTGCGCGCGGGCGAGGCGCTCGACCTCTATCGGCACGCCCCGACCCACGAGCTCGGGCGCCTCGCGGACGCGGCGCGCGCGGCGAAGCACCCCGAGCGCATCGTCACCTACATCATCGATCGCAACGTCAACTACACGAACGTGTGCGTAGCGCGGTGCAACTTCTGCGCCTTCTACCGGCCGGTCGGCTCCGGGGACGGCTACGTGCTCGGGTTCGACGAGATCTTCGCGAAGATCGACGAGACGATCGAGGTCGGCGGGGTGCAGCTCCTGCTTCAGGGAGGACACAACCCGGACCTGCCGCTGGCCTGGTACGAGGACCTCTTCCGGGCCGTCAAGCACCGCTACCCGACGTTCAGGCTGCATGCCCTGTCGCCGCCGGAGGTCATTCACCTGTCGCGGCTCTCGCAGCTTCCCGTGCGCACGGTCGTGGAGCGGCTCATCGCAGCGGGCCTCGACAGCATTCCCGGCGGCGGGGCCGAGATCCTCGTGGATCGTGTGCGCCGCCTCCTGAACTGCTACGGGAAGGCGACGGCGGGGGAATGGCTGGACGTGATGCGCGCCGCGCACGAGGCCGGCCTGCGCACCACCGCCACGATGATGTACGGCACCGTCGAGCGGCCGGAGGAACGCATCGAGCACCTGTTCCGGCTGCGGGATCTGCAGGACGAGACCGGCGGGTTCACGGCGTTCATCGCCTGGAGCTACCAGCCCCCCCACACCGAGCTGGGCGGCATCGAGGCCACCGGCGTCGACTACCTCCGGACGCTGGCCGTGGCGCGGCTGGTGCTGGACAACTTCGACAACCTCCAGGCGTCCTGGGTGACGCAGGGCGGCAAGGTGGGGCAGCTCAGCCTGGCGTTCGGCGCCAACGACATGGGCAGCGTGATGATCGAGGAGAACGTCGTCCGCGCCGCCGGCGCCGCCTACTGCATGGACGAGGTCGAGATCGTCCGCAACATCGAAAATGCCGGCTTCGTCCCCAAGCGGCGCAACATGCACTACGAGCTGCTCGGCGATCCGATCTTCCGCGAGCGCCCGGTGCCGCGGATGCTCGAGCTCGCCGTCGCCCGGACCGGCGAGCTCGATGCTCCGCCTCCGGAGATTGCCCGCTACCCGGCCCGCAGCCGCGCCGAGAAGGTCCGTCGCACGGCGCGATGAGCCCCTCGCGCCCGACGCGCTATCACGCCGCCTGGGTCCTGCCCGTCGCCGCCCCGCCCATCCGCGACGGCTGGGTCGAGGTCGCGGGCGGCGTGGTGACCGGGATCGGGCGATCCACCTCCGCCCCGCGCGACACCGCCGTGCGACGGGTGCGCCTGCCGTCGCACGTCGTGCTGCCCGGCCTCGTCAACGCGCACACGCATCTGGAGCTCTCGGGCTTGCGGGGCGCGGTGCCGCCGGCGGGCTCGATGCCGGACTGGGCGCGTGCCGTCATGGCGGGGCAGTCGAGGCTGGCGGAGGCCGACGGCGCGGCGGCCGTCTGCGCGGGGGTGGCCGAGGTGCGGCGGGCGGGAACCGCCCTGGTCGGCGACATCGCCAACACGCACGTCTCCGTCGAGGTTCTCCGCCGCGGCCCGGTGGCCGCCGTGGTGTTTCGGGAGGCGCTGGGTTTCGACGCCGACGCTTCCGAGGCACGGACGATCGCGGCGGCGCTCGGCGCGGAACGGGCGGCGAACCCCGGTCCCCACGTGCGCGTGGCCGTTGCCGCCCACGCGCCCTACTCCGTGGCGCCGGGGCTGTTCCGGGCTCTCGCCGAAGCGGCCCGCGGGGGTCCGCGGTCGGTCCACGTCGCCGAGTCGGCGGCGGAGCTCGAGCTGCTCCGGACGGGAACCGGCGCGTGGCGCGCGATCCTGGAGGAGCGGAACCGCTGGCACTCGGGCTGGACCCCGCCCGGAACGGGGCCCGTTGCCTACCTCGACGCGCTCGGCTGGGTCGGGCCGGATACGCTGCTCGTGCACGGCGTGCACCTCACGCAACCCGAGATCGAGCGGATCGCCGCGGCGGGCGCGACCCTCGTGGCGTGCCCGCGCAGCAACGCATGGACGGGCGCCGGCACGCCTCCGCTCAGCCGCTTCTATGCGTCCGGAGGGCGGGTGGCGGTGGGTACCGACAGTCTGGCGAGCGTCCCCGATCTGAACCTGTTCGCCGAGCTAGCCGCGATGCGGCGCCTCGCGCCTTCGGTGCCGGCCTCCGCGCTCATCGCCAGCGCCACCGCGGTGGGAGCGGCGGCGCTCGGCGCCGGCGACCGCTTCGGAGCCATCGCGCCCTCGAGGCCGGCCGCCCTGATTGCCGTCGAGCTGCCGGCTCGCACCGACGATGTGGAAGAATACCTGCTCAGTGGCATCGAGCCCGATCGCATCACGTGGCTGGCCGACCTCGACTCCGGGCCGGATGCCCCGGGAGGATAGGCGCGCTTGACCGACCGCCCCGCCTTCCTCGTGCGGCCGCTGGACGCGCTCGCCCGTCTTCGCGCTTACGCCTCTCTGGTGCGGTTCAGCCACACCGTTTTCGCGCTTCCGTTCGCGCTGACCGGCGCGATGCTGGCCGCCGTCGAGACCCCGCTGACGGCGGCGCGCCTCGGTTGGATCGTGGCTGCGATGGCGACCGCGCGCACCGCTGCGATGGGCTTCAACCGCTTGGCGGACGCGCGCTCCGATGCCCTGAATCCGCGGACCCGGAACCGGGAGCTGCCGCGCGGCCGGATCTCCCGCCGAGAGGCGGCCGCGCTGGTCGCGGTGTCGTCGGTGGCCTTCGTGGCGGTGACCTCGCGGATCAGCGCGCTCTGCCTGGCGCTCTCGCCGGTCGCCCTCGGCATCGTCTTCTGGTACTCGCTGGCCAAGCGCTATACGACGTGGACGCAGGTCTTCCTCGGCGTCGCGCTCGCCGTTGCGCCGGTCGGAGGGTGGATCGCGGCCGGCGGCGGGGCCGGCTGGGAGCCGTGGCTGCTGGGCATCGGCACGGGAACCTGGGTGGCCGGGTTCGACATCCTCTATGCGTGCCAGGATATCGACTTCGACCGGCACCACGGGCTGCGGTCGATCCCGGCCCGCTTCGGCGTGGCGCGGGCGCTCTCCATCTCGCGGGCATTCCACGTGATCACGGTCGGCGTCCTGGCCGCGCTGGCGTGGGTGGCGCCGCTCGGGCCGGTCTACCTCGCCGGTGTGGCAGGCGTGGCCGCGCTGCTCGCCTACGAGCAGTCGCTCGTGCGGCCCGGCGACCTGTCGCGGGTGAAGCAGGCGTTCGATCTGAACGGATACGTCGGGGTGCTCTACTGCATCGCGACGGCGATGGCGCTCCATGGCTGAGCGGCGGCTCA
>JAGWAJ010000111.1 GCA_021296475.1 Acidobacteriota bacterium | reverse complement strand
GGCGAGATCTTGTGCGCCGTAGCGGTAACCGCCGGCGTGCGTCGGCTGCGGTGGGGGAGTCGCAGAAGTCGAGCCGAATGGCGAAGGCTGATGCGGTGGGGGGCCAACGCGGCGCCTCCGAACGGCAGCGCCGAATGGCGAAGGCTGATGCGGAGGGGGGGGCGCCGGGCCGAGGCCGGTGTCCGTGCTAGAATTTCGGTCTGTGAGGGCTGCTGATTTTGGGTGAAACAAGGGTGTTCCGGACAACATGCTGAACGCATCGATCAAATCACTCTCCACTCTCCACTCTCCACTCTCCACTCTCCTGCGGTTCCGCATGGTCTTTCCGGCGCTGTATCTTCTTGGCTTTTCCGGCGATGCCGTTCCGGCAGATCCTGCCGCGCCGTTCCGCGACCGGACCCGGGCGATGGGCATCGATTTTCGGCACCAGAACGGCGCAGAAGCACCTGGTGGAGACCATGGGATCGGGTTGTGCCCTGCTGGACTACGACGTTGACGGCAAGTTGGACGTGCTGCTGATCAACGGCGGCCGGACCCCCGATTCGGCGCCGTTCGAGCCGAGGTCCCACGCCCTTTACCGCAACCGGGGCGGCGGGCGCCTGGAGGAGGTGACCCGCGAAGCCGGCTTGGCGGCGACCGCCGATTACGGCATGGGAGTGGCCGTGGGTGACTACGACAACGACGGGGACCCCGATCTCTACCTTACTTATTTCGGCCCCAACCGGCTCTATCGCAACAACGGCGACGGCACTTTCAGCGACGTTACCGGAAGGGCCGGCGTTGCCGGCGCCGAATGGAGCACCAGCGCCGCCTTCTTCGATTACGACAGGGACGGCGCCCCCGACCTCTACGTGGTCAACTATCTGGATGCGACCTTCGAGCGCAATCCTCCCTGCGAGATGAAGGGGATCCGGGCCTACTGCCATCCGCGCCACTTTGCCGGGGTGGCCGACCGTCTCTACCGGAATCTGGGCGACGGCCGATTCCGCGACGTCAGCCGCTCCAGCGGCATTCTGAACCCCGAGGGCAAGGGCCTGGGAGTGGTGGCGGCCGATTTCGACCAGGACGGCTGGGTCGACCTCTACGTGGCCAACGACTCCGTGCGCAACCTTCTGTTCAAGAACAACAGGGACGGGACCTTTGCCGACGTGACGCTTCTCTCGGGGACCGGCTACAACAGCCAGGCCCGGGCGGAAGCCGGAATGGGCGTGGATGCAGCCGACTACGACGGCGACCGCCTGCTGGACATTGTCGTGACCAACTACGACCTGGAGACCAACGCCCTCTACCGCTACCAGGGAAACTGGCTGTTCGGGGACGAGCGCTGGAGGTCCGGCCTGGCGCGGAAGGACCGCTTTCTGCTGGGCTTCGGCGCCGGTTTTCTGGACTTCGACAACGATGGAGACCGAGATTTGCTGGTGGTCAACGGACATGTGGTGGACAACATCGAACGGATCCAGCCCGACCTTTCCCATGCTCAGCCGGATCAGTTGTTCGAAAACCGGGGCGGGCGATTCCTGGAGCACGAGCCCTTCTACCGCGGGTCTTCCCGGCAGCCGCGGGTGGGGCGGGGCATGGCCCTGGGAGATATCGACAACGACGGCGATGTCGACGTCCTTGTCAGCAACTGCGGGGCCGAGCCGGCCCTTCTCCTCAACCAGGTCGGCGCCCGCAAGAACTGGATCCAGCTCCGATTGACCGGGACCGACAGCAGCCGCGACGCCGTGGGGACCCGCTTGACCCTCACCACGGCCGCCGGAAGACAGACCGACCAGGTCACGGGTGGGGGAAGCTACCTGTCGGCCGGCGATCTGCGCGCTCATTTCGGATTGGGAGAGGCTTCCAGGGTGGAGGAGATCCGGATCCGCTGGCCCAGCGGCAGAGAGGAAGTCCTCAAGGAAATTCCCGCCAATCGGATCCTCCAGGTGACCGAGGGGCGCGCCTCCGAGTTCTCGATCGCCCCCGGTCCCCGTCCGGCAGCGGAGTAGCCCGCCGTGTCCAGAAGATTCCAGATCGCCGCACTGCCGATCTGCCTGATTGCCGTCCTTTGCCTTGGAGGCGATCTGCAGGCCCAGGCAGGGTCCGGCTCCCGGCGCATGGCTTCGCGGCTGGCCCAATTGGCCCGCAACGTCGACTTCTTTCCAGACCATCCCATGAATTCCCGGGCGGTGGCGCAACTGCGACGGCGCCTGCAGGCCGTCGAAGACCCCCGCCGGCAAATGAGCCTGCGCCTTCAGGTGGCGCTGAAGCTTCTCAGGAGCGGGCAGAGCCAGGCCGCCATCGAGGAGTTGACGGATCTGCAAGCCTGGGTCGGGCGGCAACCCTGGCAACTGTCGGGGGAGACCGTCGCCGTGATCCGGGATTTGCTGGCGGTCGCCTTTCTGCGGCTGGGCGAGCAGGAAAACTGCATCGCCGCCCACGGAGAACACTCCTGTTTTCTGCCCTTCCGGGAATCCGGCCGGCATCGATTGCAGCGGGGCTCCCGGGGGGCCATCCCCATCCTGGGCCGGCTTCTGTCGGACGATCCCGGCCATCTGGGGTATCGCTGGCTGCTCAACCTGGCCCACATGACCCTGGGGGAGCACCCGGCCAAGGTTCCCCCGCAATGGGTCATTCCGGCTGAAACCCTGGACGCGGACTACGATATCGGGCATTTCCGGGAGGTGGCGCCTCAGCTGGGAGTGGATGTCACGGCGCTGTCCGGGGGCAGCATCCTGGAAGACTTCGACCGGGACGGCGCCTTGGACATCATGGCTTCCTCCTGGGGGATGCGGGACCCGCTGCGCTACTTCCGCAACAACGGCGACGGCACCTTCAGCGATCGGACCCGGGCGGCCGGCCTGGAAGGACAGCTCGGAGGACTCAACATCTGCCAGGCCGACTACGACAACGACGGCTTTCCGGATGTGCTGGTGTTGCGGGGGGCCTGGCTGCAGGGCCTGGGCGACCACCCCAACTCGCTGCTGAGGAATAACGGAGACGGCACCTTCGAGGACGTCACCGAAGCGGCCGGTCTGCTCAGCTACCACCCCACCCAGGCGGCCGCTTGGGCGGACTACGACAACGACGGCCACCTGGACCTCTTCATCGGCAACGAGTCCACCGGCAGCGAGATTCATCCCTGCGAGCTGTTTCGCAACAACGGGGACGGGACCTTTTCCAGCGTGGCCGCCGCCCTGGGCTTGGCCCGGGCCGGCTATGTCAAGGGGGTGGCCTGGGGAGACATCGACAACGACGGAGACCCGGACCTCTACCTGTCCCGCATGGATGCCGGCAACCTGCTCTATCGCAATGACGGCCCCGATTCCACTGCCGGGGAGGGTGCCGAAGGGAATCCGTCCTGGAGATTCGTGGAGGTGGGGCGGCAGGCCGGGGTCCGGGAGCCGCAGAAGAGCTTCGCCACCTGGTTCTGGGACTACGACAACGACGGGTGGCAGGATCTGTTCGTGGCCGGATATTCGCTCAAGCCCGATTTCTCGGGCTCGCTGGATGAGGCGGTCAAGGCGTTCCTGGGGCTGCCCCACCAGGGCGAGTTCTCACGGCTCTTCCGCAACAACGGCGACGGCACCTTCAGCGACGTCTCCCGGGAAGCGGGCTTTGAACGGGCGCTGCTGACCATGGGCGCCAACTTCGGGGACCTGGACAACGACGGGTTCCCCGACTGCTACCTGGGAACCGGCGAGCCCGACTTGCGGACGCTCATTCCCAATCAGATGTTTCGCAACCACCAGGGAAGGGTCTTCCAGAACGTCACTACCTCGGGGGGATTCGGTCATCTCCAGAAGGGCCACGGCGTTTCCTTCGGGGACCTGGACAACGACGGCGATCAGGACATCTACACCGTGATGGGGGGCTGGTATTCGGGGGATGTCTACCAGAATCTGCTCTTCCTCAATCCGGGGCACGGCAACCGCTGGATCACTCTCCTGCTGGAGGGCGTCAAGACCAATCGCATGGCCCTGGGAGCGCACATCGAGGTGACGGTGGAGACTGAGGAGGGAGATCGGGAGGTCCACGCCACCGTATCCAGCGGGGGAAGCTTCGGGGCCTCCAGCCTGCAGCAGGAGATCGGGCTGGGCCGGGCGACCGGGATCAAGGCCGTGGAGGTCTACTGGCCCGTGACCGGCAAGACCCAGAGCCTTTCCAATCTTTCCCTGGACGGGTTCTACAGGATTCGAGAGGGAGAGGCCCGCGCCGTGCCCCTGGAGCGGCCCTCCTTCGAGCTGGCGCCGCCGGCCCGCTGACGCCCCCCGGGAGCGCGGGCGTCCCGCCCGCATCCTTATGCCTGATTCCTTTGGCCGGCGCTGAGCTTTCGTTCGGTGCTGAAGGGTGCCGGCCTGTCGGCGGCAACCTCAACGGCCAAACTGAAAGAGACCCAGGGCGAAGTTCCGGGTCAATCCGACAAGGACTTGGACCCTGGTTCCGCGGTCTATTCCGGCCGGGAGGCGTTCGGCTCGGCCTCGAAGCGTCGGGCGAGCAGATATCGATACAGCTTGAGTGCAAGGCGTTCCTCGTTCATCTCCAGCCAGCGCCTCGCATCCGGCGTCAGCACCAATGTCTCACAGGGTTTGTCCGCGATCACCGCGGGCGCCTTCTCGTCCGAGGGATCGGCGGGCCAGATCGCATCGCCGGGACCGTACTGGCGGAAACGCCTGCCGGCGGCTTCATGGGCGGAAGCGCGTCCGGAGGTGAGTAGTTGCAGGCCCTTGCTCGGTGCGCCCGGCCCCGCCAGAGCTGCCCCGTCGGCGTAGCGGCACGGCGTCAACCAGTTTCGAAGCTCGTCCATCAGGTCCTCGAATCGAATCTGCCGCTCCAGGTGTCGCTCGAGATCGTCGACGGCCCGCTCCAGCAGCGATGCGCGGCGCTCGCCAACCAGGCTCGCATTCGCGTTCCAGGCCTGAATGACGATCTCCTCACAGCGCTCCAGCGCGCGGTCAACATCAGGTTCTGTTCGCAACAACGCCAGGTCCGACGGCCGAAGGTTGCGCTCCAAAAGGGTCCTCAGCTGCTCAGGCGGTGCGCTCAGAACCACCTGCACTCCCGCCGTGTTGGCCGATTGCAGGAACCTTGCCAGGACGGTCACCGCCGAGAAGTCGAAGCCGGAGACAGCCGCGAAGTCCAGCATCAGGCAGGTGGGACGCGAGTCGCCGCTCAGCGATTTCCTGAGATGATCGGCCAGAGGGCAGACGCTACCGAAGTGGATGCCTATCGCGGTCCAGTCCACCTGGGCCAGGTCGGTGGGCCGGAAGGCCGGCCAGAAGCTGCCGTCCGAGGTGCTCTTCAGCAGGAGACCTGCCACCCTGGCCTCGTCGCCGGAGATGTCGAGGACGGAGAGCAGAAGGTGGAAAGCACCGACGGCAAGCGCGACGCTGACGGGCAGGATGAGCGGATGGCCCCACCGCTTGATCGCGAGATACAGGGCAATCCCGAAGGCCGCGCCCGGGCCCCACCTCCAAAGCGCCCACGGTTCCACCAGCGCCGGAATCGCCCGCCAGTCCGTATCCCCCCCCATCAGGGACATGGCGGCCAGGCACACGGCTCCTCCGATTCCGGCCACGAAACCGCCCGCCACCGAGTAGGGGATGAATCGCACCAGATTGGCAAGCCGGTATCGTCCTATAGGAGAAAGCACAAGCCGGTGGCGACGGCGCCGATCATGAGTGCTCCCGTCGTGGTCACGAACAGCGCATCCCCGTCGGCGTCCATGGTGGCGCCGATCTGCGCCATCACGACTACCAGCGCGGGAGACAGGCCCGAGATCGCCCCGCGAAAACCGCCCGCCAGAGCGATGACCAGGCAGGCGGCGAAGTTTCCGAACAGAACCAGGCCGACGCCCTGGGAGGTATATGGAGCCAGCAGCCCGGAGAATATCAAACTCCCGAAGGCGATCTGTGCGACCAGCAGCCCGAGGCCCGTGGTGAAGCCGGCCGCCAGCGCCGGAACGGCCTTCGCCGACTCGATGTCCGTGCGAAGTTCCGACACCAGATTGCGAAGCGGCGACGCCGTCGTCACGGTCTCATGCGAAAGCATTTCGCGTTTCCAAATCAAGAAACGGTCCGGTCCATGTGTCTGAATTGTAAGCTTTCGGACGAAAATCTCGCCGACTTTCGTGAGCCATGAGGAGTCATTTCCTCATATTGAGTTAATGGAAATGCTTGAACTGAATTCGATGTGTTGGTGGTAGGCCTGGAGGGATTCGAACCCCCGACCTTCGGTTTAGGAAACCGCTGCTCTATCCTGCTGAGCTACAGGCCCGCTTTCGGATGGATTCGCCAGCTTGAAAGATTCTCAGATTCCCGCCGGTCGGAGGGATCTTACCGAGCGCTTCGATGGCTTGGCAAGCGGTTTCAGGAGCGCCGCCCGGCAGGGCGGGGGCGGGACTTGTCTGAAACAAACGAAGAAAAGAACAAAAGACAAAAGAAAAAGAGCTATCCACGAAGGGCCACGAAGGACGACGAAGGGACACCAAGGCGCTGGAGAAGGCCCAAGAGGGATGGGGCGAAGGTCGGCAAGGGGGTCGACGAAGGACACAAGGGACAAAGAGGATTTGTCCGCGAAGAAGCAACAAGGACCGCGGCGGAGCCAGTGGGGGGACTTCCGACCCCATCGTGATTTAAAGAGATCATTAACATCGATGCACAGGATTCACAGGATTCTTCAGGAAACGGCTGG
>JAGWAJ010000110.1:6341-9396 GCA_021296475.1 Acidobacteriota bacterium | reverse complement strand
CTTGTCTGAATTTCCCGTTGGGGTCCCTGCCGCTCATCCAGGGTCTGATAGCGCTTTACGATCTTTGCCAAATCCTCTGAGAATAGGTCGGCACCCCCTCCTCCCCAACTTCCAGCTTCCAGATGGCCCCCGTCTGGCCCTCGCAGACCAGCAGGGAACGCCCCGAGAAGATGACGTTGGTCGGGAACAGGCCCGGCACCCGCAGACGGTCGATCACCTTGCCCTCCGGGCTCACCACCGCCACTTGGCCCCTCCCGAAGAGAGTCACGTACAGGTTGCCGCTGGCGGCAAAGCGGATCCCGTCGGGTCCGACGCTACCCTCGAAGCGAACCAATTCGCGCAGGGGTTCGGCCAGGGTCCCGTCGGCAGCCAATGCCGCCCGCAGCACTTTCCCGGTGGTCGTTTCCACCACGCAGATCTCCCTGCCGTCCGGGGTGAAGTCCAATCCGTTGGTGAACTCCAACCCCTCCGCCAGCAGCTCGGCCCGACCCGACCCATCCACCCGGGAGAGGGCTCCCTGCGGCCGCCCGCGCCAGGCCCTGCCGGGGTCGGTGAAGTAAATTCGCCCATCGGGTCCCAGGGCGATCTCGTTGGGACCCCGAAGTCGGCTGCCGTCCCGGTAACGGCCGCAGAACTCTTCCAGCCGGCCGCCGGCATCGGCCCGGAAGATCATGCGTTTTTGATTGTCGCTGATGAACAGGCGTTCGTCGGGAGCGACCACCACCCCCTGAGGCTTTCCTCCCGTGGAGAGAAAGTGGCTGACTTCCCCGCCGGGGGAAATCCTGGAGAGATGCCGGGCCCGGCAGTTGGCCACGAACAGATGACCCTGGCGGTCGAAGGCCGGCCCCTCGGCCATGGAGAGGCCCCGAGCGAAGAGCGTCGGCTCCGCCATTTCCCGGGTCAAGGCCGGTGTCCCCAACCACTCTTGCCGGGCCTGCACCCGGGGGAGGGGAAGCTGCACCTGCCTGCCGCTGTAGGCCGAGAGTTGGGCCGCCTCCATGATCTCGACGCAGCGCAGGCCGTCCCAACCGGTCAGCACCGGCTCGGCATCCCGACTTACCCAGGCGGCGAAGCTCTCCAACTCGGTGCGGTAGGCCTGTTCAAAGCCGGCCCGGTTGTCGAATCGAAACTGTTGCGGAGGCTCATCCCGGCCCTGCACGGTCACTGTCGTCTCCGCCGGATCGTAAATGAGGTCCCCCCGCTCCAGCACGAAGTGGACTCCAAAAGCCTGGCGGAAGGTCCGTTGAGGGGAGAAGGGACTGACCTGCAGGGTGGCCACCGTGCCCGATTCGAACTGAATCAGGAGCGCCAGGGCGTCCTCGAAATCGGTGCCGTGGTCGGTCTTGACCGGGCTGCGGGCAAAGACGGTTCCAACCTCCCCGCAGGCGTGCCGCAAGAAATCCAGGTCGTGGACCCCTGCGTGAAACAGCAGGCCCCCACCCGTCTCCCTCCGCGTCCACCAGTCCCAGAGCTCGCGGCCGTAGAACCCGTTGACCTGCACCGCCAGGGGCCTGCCGTAGCGCAGGCCGCGGACAATCTCGGCCATTTTGAGGTACTGGGGGCGCAATCGCCGCTTGTGGCCCACCATCAGCTTCACCCCATTGGCCTCGGCGGCCTCGATCATGGCGTAGCACTCGGCCACGTTCATGGCCATGGGCTTTTCGCAGAAGATGTGCTTCCCGGCTTCGGCGGCGGCGATGGCCATGGGGGCGTGCAGGTGGTTGGGAGTAAAGAGGGCCACCGCCGCCGCTTGACTTTCCTCCAGGCAACGCCGGAAAGAGGCATAGGCCGGAACGCCGAGCGCCCGAGCCAAGGGCAGGAATTTCTCCGCATCCGGATCGCAGACGGCGGTAATCTTCAGGCACGGAAGCCTTGCCAGCAGGTCCGCCATCTGCCGCCCGAAGCTGCCGCATCCCACGACCGCAATCGACACGCTGTCCATGACCCTTGCCATCCCAGCCGAACGGCATCCCCCGGGAGCGCGGGCGTCCCGCCCGCAACCTCTCCCCGCCAACACACCTCGCCCCGACAATCCCTCGACCACCGCAGCCGGCAGCCTTCGCCCCTTGGCAGCAGGGAGCGTCGGTGCGATTCTGCATGCAGCGACCCTGCCGGCGGGCGCCCCGTCAATCAGGTAGAAGGCCAGCAACGGCGGCGCCGTTCCCGGTTAATCGAAGTGGGGGAGACAGGTGAAGCTGTGCCAGGCCTGGTGCGGGCGGAACGCCCGCGCTCCAGGGAAGTCATCACCCCATGACACGACTTCGAATCAGCCTCGGATATGGAATTTCAGTCGTGCACGCGATGGTCCGGCCCGCCTTGACTTGACTCCGGGCAACATCAATAATGAGTCGCTTCGTCTGTTAGTGTCAACAGGCCGCGGGTCGGGAACTCATCCGGCCGTCCATCACCCTCAGACCTGCCATCGGTGTCTCTTTTGCTATCCACTTCGGGAGTCGACCATGAAACTTAGAAGGCTGGGAGCCAGTGGCGTTTCGGTTTCACCCATCTGCTTCGGGACCATGCTTTTCGGGAACCCGACCACGGAGACAGAGGCCACCCGGCTGATGCACCATGCCATCGACCGGGGCGTCACCCTCATCGACACGGCCAGTTCCTACGAGGGCTACGACCGCAGCGTCGGAACTCCGGGGGGCGTGGCCGAGGAGTACCTGGGAAGGATACTCAAGGGCAAGCGCGACCAGGTGGTGCTGTTGACCAAGATCGCCAATGCTCTGGGGCCCGGTCCTCACCAGCAAGGCGGGTCCAGAATTCACCTCCAGACCACACTGGAGAATTGCCTGCGGCGGCTCCAGACCGACTGCGTGGATATCCTGATGCTCCACTGGCCCGACCTGGAGACTCCCTTCGAAGAGAGCCTGCGAACCCTGGATCTGTTCGTGAAACAGGGCAAGATCCGTTACTTCGGCGTCTCGAACTATCTGGCCTGGCAGATGTGCGAGCTGCTCTGGCTGAGCGACCGCAACGCCCTGGAACGGATGATCGCCTACGAACCGCCCTACAGCATGCTGCGGCGCGATATCGAAATCTCCGAAAT
>JAGWAJ010000110.1:1427-6272 GCA_021296475.1 Acidobacteriota bacterium | reverse complement strand
CCGGCAGCCGGCTGGCGGAAAACCCCGGTTGGATGCGTCCGCTTTCCGGCGCCATCTGGGAGAGGATCGACGTGGTCAAGGGCCTGGCGGCCGAACTGGGGGTCAGCCTGGCCGAATACTCCATCGGCTGGGCCTTGAGGCATCCCGAGATCAGCTCGGTGATCCTGGGCATCCGCAATCAGGAGCAGCTCGAAAGTTCGATCCGCGGGGCCCAGGTGGAAATTCCCCAGGAGCACCTGGACAAGATCGACGAGCTCTTCCCGCTGGCCATGGACCTGCGATGGGACTTCGGGGGGCCCAAGGTAAGAGCCTGGGTGTAGCGTCGAGCGAGAACAAGGATTCTCAAGAATGAGTCCCCGGCTGACAGGCCGGGGCTTCCAGTAAGCCGCGAATGCGGCGTCAGCAGTTAGCCGTGGGCGTAAGCCCATGGGGGGGGGTCAGTTCATGCAAGCACTGAAAATTGCGGCGGTGGCCATGAACGGGCTGCTGGGCCAAGCGAATGAAAATCTGCGCTCCATCGACCGGTGGGCGGCCCAAGCCAAGGACTCCGGGGCCGACCTGGTATTGTTCCCCGAGCTGGTGGTGCACGGCCACAACGATCCAAATACCTGGTACGCGGCCGAAGCCGTGCCAGACGGACCCAGCGTCGAACACCTCTGCCTGCTGGCTCAGGCCCTGGATCTGTACCTCAGCGTGGGCCTCAGCGAAAAGGAACGCGACATCGTCTACAACACCCAGGTGCTGGTGGGCCCGCAGGGCTACATCGGGGCCCAGAGAAAAATCCACCTCTCCCGGGACGAGGTCATCCACTACGAGGGCGGCTCGGAGATGCTTGTCTTCGACATCGGCAAGTGCCGGGTGGGAACCATCATCTGCTACGACAACTCCCTTCCCGAGGTCCCTCGGATTCTGGCTCTGAAGGGAGCCGATGTGCTTCTCATGCCCCATGCCGCCCGACTCAAGACGTGGACGGACGATCCGGAATCGGAGAAGCAGGCGGCAGCCTATTCGGGCCGCTACTTCCACATGATTGCTTCCGCCCGGGCCTATGAAAACAGTTGCTATACCGTCCTCTGCAATCAGGCCGGACGGGCCGGGATCGTCGACACCTACCCCAAGGACAGCCCCAATCAACCCAACCATGCCGGCGGCTGCATCGTGGTGGACCCGCTGGGCCAGGTCGCTGCCCGGACCTCGTTCGAGAAGATCGAGGAGGAAATGGTGGTGGCCGACCTGCTGCCCGAGAAGCTCTGGGAGGCCCGCAGCCAGCCCAACTACACCCTGCGCCAGAGACGCCCCGAGCTGTTCGGGGCGCTGGTGGAGTAAAGAAAACCTCTACGGCATCAGCATCCCGCCGTTGACTTCCAGAATTTGGCCGGTGATGAAGGAAGCGTCCTCGCTGGCCAGGAACAGGGCCGCCCCAGCGCAATCCTCCGGCTGGCCGTCGCGGCCCAGGGGGATGCGCTCGATCAGGCCCCGGTAGGCCTCCGGAGGCGTGCGCTGCTGGTGGATGCGGGTCCAGATGACGCCCGGAGAGATGGCGTTGACGGTGATGCCGCGCGGAGCATACTCCTTGGCCCAACCCCGCACCAGGTTGTTCAGGGCTCCCTTGGCGGCCGTATAGGTGATGGTTCCCGGACCGCCGCCGCTGCGGGCGCTGATGGAGGAGGTAATCAGGATCCGTCCCCGGCCGTCCGGCAGGTGGGGCGCGGCGTGCTTGACGCACAGGAAGACCGACTTGCAATTCAGGTTCAACCCCGCGTCCCAGTCCTGGCTGGAGAGGTCGGCGGTGGAGCACCGCTCGGTAGGCCCCCCGGCGTTTGCCATCAGGATGTCCAGCCCGCCGTAAGTCTGCACCGCGGTCGCGACGGCCTGCCTGACCTGATCCTCATCGGTCACGTCGGCGCGAAAGGCCAGGGCCTGCCCCCCTTGGGTCGCGATTTCGTCCACGGTGGACTCCGCCTCCGCTGCGCTCCGGGAATAGTTCACCACCACCCGGGCTCCGCAGCGGGCCAACCCCAGGGAGATGGCCCGGCCTATCCCCGTGCCACCGCCGGTTACCAGGGCAGTGCGTCCCTTCAGGTCCACCGTCAATGGCCCTGTCATGAAGTCAACTCCTCCTCCAGGACATCCGCCATCACCTCCACGGCTTCCTGCAAGGCCTCCCGTTCGATCATCAGGGGAGGCACGATCTTGAGGAAGCCCCGCCCCGTGACAAACAGCAGGACACCCCGGCGAACGCACTCCAGGGCCACCCGATCCGCCATCTCCACCCCGGGCTGCCCCGTGTCCGGATTCCTCAGGTGGATGGAATAAAACAATCCCTTGCCGTTGACCTGGCCGATCGATCGAGGATGCCTCCGCGCGACCGGCGCCAGCCACTGTTCGAGCAGTTCTCCCAGCTCCGCCGCCCGGTCCACCAGCCCTTCCTCTTCCATCAACTCCAGATTGGCCGCGGCGGCGGCGGCGCAGACGGGGTTGCCGCCGAAAGTGCTGGACATTTCCCCGGGAGGAGCCAGGTCCATCACCTCCGTGGCCCCGATCACGGCAGAAACCGGAAGGCTGGAGCTCAGCCCCTTGCCGCAGGTAATCAGGTCGGGAGCAACGCCGTAGTGTTCAATGGCGAACATCTTCCCGGTCCGCCCCATCCCGCACTGGATCTCGTCCACGGCCATCAGCGCCCCATGGCGGGTCGCCCAGGCCCTCAGCTCCCGTATGTACTCCAGGGGATGGCAGGCGGTGGTGACCCCGGGAATGGATTCCAGGATGACGCCGGCGACATCTACCGGCTCCAGGCCGCAGGACCGCAGATCGGCGGCGAATCCGTTTTTCCCAGGAGGGGGAAGCAGAAAATGGCGCAACTGGTCCCGAGGGATGCCGTCCACCCGGTCTTCCCCCCCGCTGGCCGCCTTGGCCGCCAGTGTGCGTCCATGGTAGTTGCCCTCCAGAGACAGAATCGCCGTCTTTCGAGGGGAGATCCGCTGGCCGTGACGGCGCATCAGCGTGATGGCGCACTCGTTGGCTTCGGTTCCCGATGAAAACAGGATGGCCTTGTCCAGCCCGGGAGGCGCCAGCTTGACCAGGCGCTCCAGCAGTCGCTGCCGGACTTCCCCCGGGTAGGCATAGGTAAACAGCAGCGGCGAGTCCGTCTGCCTCCGGATGGCTTCCAGGACGCGGGGATGGGCATGGCCGCTGTTGGCCATGACGATGCCGCTGCTCAAGTCGATCCACTGGTTGCCGTAGGGGTCGCGCACCTGGAACCCCTGGGCCCGATGCCAGACTATGGGCACCATGCCCGCCATGGACCGAGGCTCCACTTCTCGCAGGCGCCGGATCAGATCAATGGATTGGGGAACAGGGATGGGGGTGGCGATACGGCGGAATCGGGTCTTGACCGGGCGGGTGGGCGCAGGCGTCAGATCCAAAACGCTCATTGCCATGGGATCCAACTCCCGAGTGGAGGGATGCCGCAAGCGGGAGAACAGTCCCGTGGATTCGAGTTAGCGGGAACCCTGCATCTCCTTGACTTTTGCGGCATATTCGTCGGCTTGAGCCACGATGTCCACGCCGACCGTCTCGCTGAAAGCCGCGATGAGCTTTTGGGTCAGCCGGCCCGGCTTCCCATCGCCCACCGGCATCCCGTTGATGCGGGTGCAGGGCATGACGGCGAAGGTGGTGGCGGTGTGAAACGCCTCGTCGGCATTGACCACTTCGTAGGCCCCGAAATCTTCCTCCGACCAGGGCACCGACTTGGCGGTCAGCAGGTCCAGCACGGCGTTTCGCGACACGCCCACCAGAATATTGTGGCTCTTGGCGGTGAGCACCCGTCCCTGGCGCACGATGAAGAAGTTGGAGCCGCTGCCCTCGGTGATGAAGCCCTGATCGTCGGTCAACAGGGGAAGGGCATGGGAGTCCACCCTGTGGGCCTGCAGGTTGGCCATCTGGTAGTGGATACGGCTTCTGTTCTTGACCTTGGGATCGATCAGGTAAGCGGGCACCGATCTCTGGGGAACGATCACCGAGTGGACCCCCGAGCGGTAGAGGGGGCCGTAGCCGGCCAGGTGCCACCACAAGGGCCAGCAGTTGATGGAGACGGTGGGTTCGACGGCGCCACCGAACACGCTCTTGTAGACGGGCAGAGGACCTCGGGAAACGTCGTGCATGATCTGGAGATCGGCCCCGTCCACAACGGGCAGGTTCCTTTCCAGGGTCTCCAGGGTTGCCTGCTCCATCTCCTCCAAAGTCAGGCCGCAATCGATCTCCAGGTACTTGAGCCCGGCATAAATCCGCTCCAGATGCTCCTTGAGCCTGAAGGGCTTTTGGCCGTAGGTCCGGGTCATGTCGAACACCATGTCCCCGAACATGAGGGCCGAATCGAAAATGGAGACCCGAGCCTCCTGCTCGCTCACGAACTTTCCGTTGAAGTAAACCGTTCTGGAAGCCATGTCCGTTTCCTCGAATCCCCCGGCCCATCCCCGGGGGTATTGGGGCAAAAAGTGTGCCGCCCGACTCCAGCGGTGATTCCCGGGCCGCCGGGGCGGCAGGCATGCCGGGCCCCCAGAGCTAGCCGGCCCGCAATCTTTGCGCGGCCGCGCGAATGCTTTCGGCCATGTAGCGCAAGATCTCCTCCGGCATATCCGACCAGAAGCTATTGCGGATCGTCTCCATGACCACAGCCTCTTCCTCGGCGTTGAGCCAGGTTTGAACCGCGGGAAAATCCACACAGAGCCGCGGAAAGAGAGTTGCGGGCATACTTGATTCCTGCCTTGCCGATGGGGGCGATTCGTGAAGCTGCACTATCCTATGGAAAGCCGATGGAACCTGTCAAATGCAATGCAGGAGAAG
>JAGWAJ010000110.1:0-1369 GCA_021296475.1 Acidobacteriota bacterium | reverse complement strand
TATAAGCAGGAATCCGGCACTTGGGAGTGCCGTTTCCTCCCTCACTTTTAGAGAATCGCTTGAAGTCATACCCCTACCGCCCCCATGGAGTTCGCCGACCGATCCGGTACCCGGGATTGGTGGCGGCAGCAGTGCTGCTCAGTTTGTTCGGTGTGGTGGCGTTCACGACCCGGGCGGTGGATGTCGCCCGCAACACCGACCAGTTGTTGGACCTTGAGCGGCTTCGCAGCGAACTCCGCCATTCCAGGCAGGAAAATCAACACCTGAGAAAGACGCTGCAGCGGGTGGGAGACAGGCTCTCCTCGCTGGAGCTGCTGGCCGAAGAAGTCCAGGCAATTGGGCGACTAGGCGCCGGGCGGGGACGGAACGGGAGTCCTTCCCGCATCTATTTCAGCCGGCTCACCCTGTCCGAGGCGGGCGGCGCACCGTTAGCGGCACGATCGGAGGCGTTTAGCAGCCAGTTCCAGGACGTCGACCGGCAAATCGACGACCTCGCCCAACTCTACCACCAGCGGTATTTCCGGCTGAGCTACACTCCCAGCACCTGGCCGGCAGACGGAATTCTGGGGGACCGCTTCGGTTTCATCCTGAACCGGTTCGGCCCGGGACTGTCCCGGTTTCATCGGGGCATCGACATCGTCAACCGCCCCGGCAGCCAGGTGGTGGCCTCGGCCGACGGAATCGTTCTGTCCGCCAAGTGGCGCTCCAACTATGGCAAGACGATCATCTTGAAACACCACTTCGGGCTCTCCACCATTTATGCCCACCTCTCAGACTACAACGTGGTAGCGGGTGAATCGGTCCGGCGAGGCCAGGTGATCGGCTTTGTGGGGAACACCGGCCGATCCACCGGTCCCCATCTTCACTACGAAGTTCGAATCGGAGACATGCCGGTCAACCCCCTGAGGTATCTCTCCAACCAGGCTCGTGTCACACTGCCCAAGCTGCAGGGAGTCAGTATCGCCATTGCCAGGTGACCTTCTTGCCGCGTGTTTTTCAGGTCCCATAGTTGCAACCGGCCCGCCCTTTGCCTGCAGCCGGTCCCGCACTTGAATTCACGCCTTACAGTTGTTAGAATCCCCAGCCGCTTTCGCCAGGACCCTGGCAGTATCCGGGAGGTTGACCCCCATGCCGATTTATGAATATGGCTGCGATGCCTGCGGCAAGGTCATTGAGGTCATGCAGAAGTTCTCCGATGAGCCGCTCAAAACCTGTCCCGACTGCAGCGGCCACCTGACCAAGCTGATCTCCAGGACTTCCTTCCAGTTCAAGGGCACTGGCTGGTATGTCACCGACTACGCCCGCAAGCCGGAATCCAAGGCCAAGTCCGAGGCCGATTCCAAGCCTGCCGCCGATTCCAAAGCCGGCG
>JAGWAJ010000109.1 GCA_021296475.1 Acidobacteriota bacterium | reverse complement strand
AGGCCGGCCCGGGCCACCGGCAGGCGGAACCGGTCCAGGGCCAGGGCCGCCACCAGGTGCCTCAGGAGCAGGGGGAAGTCGGCCGGGGGGTGCCACCGCCGCGGCAGGGGACGGAGGGCGTCTTCCGGCAGGCTGCCGAGGAACCGGGCCCGCTCCGCCACGTGGAGGTAGCGGCCGAACTCGGCCGAAGGGTCGACCGGCTCCCCGGCGCCCGCGGCGGTCCAGGATTCCGGGACCAGCGTCGTCCAGCGTTCCAGCTCCGGCCGCCATTCCTCCAGCAGTTCCGGCCACGGCCCGCGCAGGTGGGCCGCCGACTCCCGGCGCATCTCGTCGAGGCTGTTCCAGGCCCGTTCCCAGCCCTGGCGGCGGAGGTCCTCCAGGTCGGCGGCTGCCAGCAGGTCGATCGCCTTCGCCACATCGTCCCCGGCGGCGGCCTGAAGACCCGCCTCCACGCAGGTGAAGCCCTGGCGCACCCCGGCCTCCAGGGAGTCCCGGTCGATGGCGATGCCCGTGCGGTAGCGGCGGGCATGGGTCGTGGCGTGGAGGCGGAGGAAGGCCATCAGTCCGTCCTCGAGGCCGGGGGGCAGGCGGTGGTGCTCGCGGCCGAGGACCAGGGCCCTGCCGAGGAAGCGGTCGGTGCCGGCCGCGATCCGGTTCAGGTCCGGGCGTGCGAGGCCGGTCATCCGGGTCCGTGGAGGCGGCGGGTGGCGTTGACGACGGTCGACGCCAGCAGGTCCGGCGCCGCCTCCCAGAGGGCGTCGAGGACCTCGGCGGTGACCGCATCGGCGACGTAGTCGGAGGGCCGGGTCCAGGCGAATCCCTCGGTCATGGTCTGGAAGAGGCTGACGGCGGCGACCTCGGTATGACCGGTCACGGCCCCCAGATTCAGGTCGGTCAGCCGGTCCATGACCGCCTCCTCCAGGGCCGCGGGGTCGACGGCGCGCAGCAGCGCCGCGGCCTGGCTGGGGTCGTTGAGGGCGGCGACGGCCTCGAGCCACTCCCAGGCGACGCTGGTGCGCAGGTCGGGATTGTCGATGGGATCGAGCACGTCGCGGACCGTGCGGTCGAAGACCCGCGGCGACATGGCCCGCAGGATCGCCGGGTTGTAGCGGCTGTGGCGGGTGCCGGGGGCGGCGAGACGGGCGAGCAGCTCGGAGGGCAGGCGCTCCACCACGTCGCGGCTGTAGGCGGGCAGGCCCCGGCCGTCGGAGGCGGTCAGGGCCAGGACCTGCTCGGGGTCGGCGTCGATGGCGACGAGGGCCGCCTGCTCCTCGGCGGAGCGGGAGCGCAGGAGGGCGCGGGCCTCGTCGACCCGCTCGGCGGCCAGCAGGCGGCGGAGCTCCTCGCTGTCGGCGGCCAGCTCGGCCAGGCTCTTCGACCAGCTGCCGGAGGGGACGAGGGATCCATCGAAATCGCGGGAGTCGGCCATCCAGGCACCTCCTTCGAGGGGTGCCTGGAAGAACGAACCGGCTCTGAACAATGTCAATAAATATATGTAATTACTACGGTTACGATAATTCTGGATTTGACGGGAAGACTCCCGCCGAGTATTTTCTACATAGCACGGCCGGCTCTGGCCGCCGGCTCCGCGGTCAGCCCCCTTCCCGCCCGCCCTGCCCTTCCACACAGCGTTTCAGCTTCTCGAGGCCCTCGCGGGCCACGACCGCCGGACCCCTGGCGCGGTAGCTCTCGTTGAAGAGCTCCAGCGAGAGCATGCCGTCGTAGCCGATGGACTCGAGGGTGGCCACGATCCGCGGCCAGGGGGCCAGGCCGTCTCCCGGATAGACGCGGTCGGCGTCGGTCACCTCCGACCGTCCCGGCGCCGCCGGGTAGTCGTTCACATGCACCAGGCCCAGCCGGCCAATGCCGAAGTGCTCGAGTCCGAAGTGGTGGCCGCTGCCCTTGTACATGTGGAAGACATCGGTCAGCATCTGCACCCCCGGCCGCCCGCAGTCGGCCGCCACCCGCAGGATCTGGCCCGTGCTTCCCAGGGTCTGCGCGATCCCCCAGAACTCCAGCAGCGGGGTTACCCCGAACCTGGCGGCCAGATCCACCAGGGCGGCGTAGCGCCCGACCACGGGGGCCAGCTCCACGCGGCGGTCGTGGATCCCCGAGGGCGGCGCGGCCACGTGGGGGCACCCCAATTCGCGGGCGATCTCGAAGCAGCGCGCCGCCTCCTCCAGGCCCCGGGCCCGCCGGTCGTCTTCGGGGACCGCCCACTCCGGGAAGCCGATGAGGTTGACGATGGCCAGGTCCCGCTCCCGCGCCCGGTCGCGGACCTGCTGAAGGGTGCCGCCGCCGGCCACCCAGTCGTCCAGCTCCTGGACCCAGGGCTCGATGCCGTCCCAGCCGGCGTCGGCGGCGGTGTCGATGGCGTCCAGGATCGAGAGGCCCTCGGTGCGTATGGTGCTGGTGTTGAGGCAGTAGGAGAACGGCATGTCTCATCCCTCGTCGAGTGTGGTGCCGGCCGCTTGCCGCTGCCCGGCAGGGGCGCCACCTTTGGCGATGTCCCAGGAGCGGGGAAGCGCTCGAAATCTAACCTCGAGAACACGCGGTGACTTCATGCTGAGATTCCCGGAAGAGCTCATGCTTCTCATCCTCGACGACGAGGACGGGAGGTTCGCCCGGGTGCCCGACCGGCAGTTGCGTTACGCCCTCGCCGGCGGTGTGCTGATGGACCTGGCCCTGGAGAACCGCATCGACACCGACCTCAAGCAGCTCATGCTCGTCGATCCAGCCCCCCTGGGCGACAGCCTCCTCGACGCGACCTTGGCCGACATCGCCGCGGCGGAGGAGACCCACGACGCCCGCTTCTGGGTGGAGCGCACCGCCCTGCGCAGCGCCGAAGCGATCCGCGAGGCCGCCCTCGACCGCCTGGTTGAGCGGGGGATCCTGCAGCGCCAGGAGGACCGCTTCCTGTGGGTCTTCCGGTCGCGGCGCTACCCCGTCATCGACGACCGGGTGGAGCGGGAGGTCAAGCTGCGCATCATGGAGATCCTCTTCAGCGACCAGATCCCCACTCCCCGCGACGTGGTCATCATCGGCCTGGCCCACGCCTGCAACCTCTTCGAGCAGATCCTCTCGGCCCGCGAGGTGGAGCACATCGCCCCCCGCATCGACGAGGTGCGCCGCCTCGACCTGATCAGCCAAGCCATGGCCCAGGCGATCTCCGATATCGAGGTCTCCCTGGCCCTGGCCATGCACATGCCTCCTTACAGCTAGCGGATGGCTGACCGCCCGGAGGTGCGTCTCGGCGCCCCGGCGCGCTTCGAATGGCGCGTCGAGCGCATCACCGACACCGCCGGGCACCGGCTCTCGGGCGGCAGCGGCGCCAGTTGCTGGGGCTACAACCAGTCCAACCTCGTGCGCTGCGGTGACGATCTCTACGCTCTCAGCTGGCGGGACGACCTCACCCTGTGCGTCTTCCGGCGGCTGGCCGGCGGCACCTGGGAGGCGGGGCCGGTGCTGCCCCCTGTCCCGCAGAACGGCAACCTCCTGGTCGATTCCTCCCGGCGGCTGCACGTCATCGGCGGCGACTGCGCCAGCTGGCACGCGCGCTTCGACGAGCCGGGACATCTCGACCGCTGGGAGCTGCGCCGCCGCGTCAGCGCCGACTCCCGCTTCGGCGCCGCCATCGACGACCGCGACCGCGTGCTGGTGGCCGGCGGGCTGCCGCGCCTGGCCTGGTACGTCCTCGACGGCGCCGCGGACTTCTCCCCCGCCGCCGAGGGCGAGATCCTCCACGCCACCGACCGCGGCTACCAGTTCGTCCTCTTCCGGGACGGCGCCGCCCACACCTTCTGCTCCGACGATTACTTCGTCGCGGGGGACCGCTTTCCCGACCAGTGCATCACCGTGCCCGACCCGGCCACGGGAGGCACCCGTACGCGGCGCACGCCCCGGGGGATCTACCCGGTCCTGAAGGCCTGGTACTACTACAACCCCGACCTGCTCGGCACCCCGGAAGACTGGCGGTGCACGCTGGTCAGCGACGTGAGCGACACCTTCGACGAGGACTCGGGAGCGCGCGGCACCACCGACCACCAGGATCTCTTCGCCGACGACGAGGGGCTGATCCACCTCGTCTACTACGAGAACCGCCAGCCGGCGCGCAGCGTGTGGGCCGCGGTGGACCAGGACCCGGCCCGCTCGCGCCTCTATCACGCTGTCGGACCGCCGGGCGGACCCTTGCGGGCCTGGTGCCTGGGCGCCTTCAACAGCGGCCGCCTCTACCAGACCCCGGACGGACGCCTCCACTACCTGCTGACCCGGGGCCGCCGCTCGGCGGCCGAGTCGGTGTGGTACGCCGCCGGCGAGCCCGGCGACTGGGGGCGCATCAGCGAGCCGGTGGAGCTCGAGGGCATCGGCCCCCTGTGGCACCTGTTCCTCAACTCGACCCGCGCCGGCGGCACCCGCGCCGAGGTGATCGACGCCTGTTGGACCGGCCCGCATGGCGGCAACAGCAACGAGGTCTTCTACGGCCGTCTGAAGCCGTGAGGGAGTCCATCATGAATGTCTGCGTCGTCGGGGCCGGGATCTTCGGCATGGCGGCGGCCCTGGAGCTGCGCCGCCGCGGCCACGCGGTAACCCTCGTGGAGCGCGGCGAGATTCCCAACCCCGAGGCCTCGAGCACCGACGTCTCCAAGGTGATCCGCCGCACCATGTACCCGAACGAGATCTACGTCGAGTTGGTGACCCGGTCGGCGGCCCAGTGGCGGGAGTGGCACGAGCGCACCAGCCGCTCGATCTACTACCAGACCGGCAAGCTGATCGCGGTGCGCGGCTTCGGACCGGAGCACGAGGCCCTGGCCGGCTGGGAGACGTTGAGCCGCCTGGGCAAGGATGTCACCGAGCTGACGGTGCAGGAGGTGAACCGGCGGTTTCCGCAATTCGCGGTGAGCGCCGAGGACCGGCTGTTCCACGACCCCTGGGCCGGGTACC
>JAGWAJ010000108.1 GCA_021296475.1 Acidobacteriota bacterium | reverse complement strand
TTTCCCGCGTCCGGGGCGGCGTCCCCCATCAGCGGCGCGAAGGCATGGTTGACGAAGCGCTGGATTGCGGGCACGGCGCGGAAGCTCGTGGTGAGCGCGACGTGCGCCACGCCCTGTCGCGCGAGCTGCGCCGTCACCTGCCGGTAGACGCCGACGTCGGCCCTCCGGAAGCGGTAGATCGACTGCTTCGGATCGCCGACGATGAAGAGCTTCCCGGGAGCCGGGACCACCCGGCGCCAGTCGCGCTCGGCCGGGTACCGGGCCGCGAGCAGGAGCAGGATCTCGGCCTGCAGCGGATCGGTGTCCTGGAACTCGTCGACGAAGACGCGCGCGTACCGCTGCTGCGCACCGGCGCGCACGTCCTCGTGGTCGCGGATCAGGTCTCGCGCCCGGAGCAGGAGGTCGACGAAGTATCTTCGACCGCTCGTAGCGCGCGATCGCCACGCGGAGCTCTGCCTGGAGCAGCGCGGCGAGGTCGGCGTTCGCCACCGCCTGGAAGCGATCGAGCACGGAGACGATGCCCTCGTGCTGCTCGAGGACGTGCACGCGGGGGAGCTCATCCCCGTAGTCGGAGCCGAAACCCTTGCGGGGGCGCCCGAACTTGCGGTTCGCGGCCAGCTCGACGAGCTGCGCTTCGACGAAGTCGTAGTCGCGGCGCGACCGCACAGCGTCGGACTCCCGGATCGACTGCGCGACGGCTCGCGCCGGCTGCGTGTCGAGGAAGAGACCGTCATTGCGGCGATTGGCCGCCCGCTCCGTCAGGCCGGCGAAGCGCATCAGGTGCTCGACCACCTCGTCGATGGTCGCCTCGCGGCGGAAGTCCGCCTCCCGGCGCCAGGGTCGCTCGAAGTCCCGCCATTCCGCCAGCTCCCAGGCGGCACGCCGCAGGCGCCCCGTCGGCCCGTCAGTGCCCGCCGTCGGCTCGCCGAACGCGGGCGGCCGGTAGCGGCGCCGGAGCGCCCGGCGCACGCCGGGCGGCGGGCCGTCCAGCGCCTCCTGCAGCCAGCCGTCGAACACCTGCCGGAACAGGCGCTGCGCCCCGCGGTCGTCGAGCACCTCGAAGCGCGGGTCGACGCCGGCCTCCACCGGGCGTTCCCGCAGCAGATCGGCGCAGAACGCGTGGATGGTGCTGACCTGCGCTTCCTCCAGGTGGGCAATGGCCTCGTCGAGGCGCCGGTGGCGCTCCGCGGCCGCGGGACCGGCGCTCTCCGCCCCGTCCCGGCCGCGGGCCTGCTCCAGCGCCCCGCGGAGCCGCAGCTTCAGCTCTCCCGCGGCCTTCTCGGTGAAGGTGACGGCCAGGATCTCGTCGACGGCGGCGCGGCCGGCGGCGAGCACCTCGACGATGCGCTCCACCAGCACGCTCGTCTTCCCCGTTCCGGCGGCCGCCTCGACGACGATCGACTCGTCGAGCGCCGTCCGGATGCGGTGGCGGGCCTCCGCGTCCGCGAGGGGCGGCACACTCATCGCTGCACGCTCATCGCAGATCCCGGAGACTGAGCAGATCCTGGAGCGGCGCCGTGTCCTTGCGCTGCGCGCGCCGTTCCGCGCCCGGCCCGCACACCGCCTGGAAGTCGCACCAGCGGCACGCGCCCTCGCGGGGCGCCGGCAGCAGGGTGCCGGCCTCGACCGCCCGGTCGATGATCTCCAGCACCTCGACGCCGCGCCGGCGCTCGTCCTCGCCGAGGGCCACGACACGCTGCTCGTAGCGTCCGGCCGCCGTGCAGAAGAACAGCCGCGCCTCGTCGACTGGACGTCCGGAGACCGCCTCTATGGCCAGGCCGTAGAGCACCGGCTGCAGCGTCTCGCCGCCGCCGACGACCATGCCCGGGCGGGTGCGGTTGCCGCCGGTCTTGTGGTCCGTCACACGCAGCTCGCCACGGGTGGTCGGACCGGTCCGGGCCTCAACGAGGTCCACCCTCCCCCGCAGGCGCCAGCGCCCGTCGATGGCAGCGGGGTCCGGCGCGCAGTCGGGGTCCCACCCGGCGACGGCCTCGGCCGGCCGCGGTCGCCCTCCCTCCGCCCCGGGACCGTCCGACTCCGCACGCGGGCCGAGGCCGAACGGGAACTCCGCATCGATCGGCATCCACTCGCCGCCCTCGTTGGCCACGCGGCGCAGCCACCCTTTCAGGTCGGCGCGCATCGCTTCGATCTCGTCCTTCCAGACCCGCGGGATGGCGGGCGCGAGCCGTTCCTCGTACTCGGCCGCGACACGATCGAGGACCGCGTCGATGACGGCGTCGGCCGCGGCGACGCCGTCATCGGTCAACGGCAGCGCCTGTCGCTCGCGGAGCTCCTCGAAGACGTCGTTCTGTACCTCGTGGAACATGCTTCCGCGCGTCAGCGGGTCCATGCGCTCCAGCGGCGGCTCGACCTCCTCGCGCGGATGCAGGCGGAGGACGGCGGACAACAGGAACTGGTACGGGCAGGCCCCGAAGCGCTGCAGGGCGGAGACGGAGTATGGTCGGGCGTCCAGCCGGTGGGCCCCGAGGACCGCTTTCGCGTCGTCGCCCGGGAGGTACAGTCCGTCGGACCTCGACCAGGGCCGCTTCCAGCGCATCCAGCGCGCGGCGAGGGTGCGGCGAAGAGCCGGATGGAGCCGGAACAGGTAGCGCGCCCGACCCAGGAGCGGCTCCTCCGCGGCCGCGTGCAGCAGCTCCTGAAGAACGGCCAGATCGTGCTCGGCGGGGTCGATGGCGAGCGCGGGGTCGGCCGGGGCCGGCCACGCCAGGTGGGCCTCGACGTCCTGGAAGGCTTGCCGCTCTACCTGCTGGAAGTCGGGCACGCTGCCCGTCAGGGCCCGCTCGACGTCCAGCGCGTAGAAGGACGGAACGCGCGGGCGGGCCGAGCCGACCTCGAGGCGCGGATAGGAAAGGAAGACGCGTTCCGTGGCGGCGCCGACGCCCAGCCGCAGCAGCAGCTTCTCCCGCGCGTTGCGATCGTGCCGGGTGGCCAGCCCGAGACGCGGCGCTGCCTCGCCTGTCGCTCCGAGCTGGACCCGCAACTCGTCCAGGAGCAACGGATCCTGGCGTTGCCGCTGCGGGAAGACATGCTCGGCGAGGCCCGGGACGCAGACCACGGCGAAGCGCCGGCCGCGCGCCTCGTCCGGGCCGCCGACGAATACCTGCCCGAAGCGGCGCCCCCTCCCCTCCGCGGTCAGCTCCGTCAACTGCTCCTGGAGCACGTCGCGGACGTCGGCCAGCCCCACCGGACCGACCGCCCCCATCGGACGCAGGTCGGCCAGCACCGCCAAGACGCGGTCCGGCTCGGCGAGCACCATCGGCGCCAGCGCCTCCAGCCGGTCGAGCCACTCGCCCCAGAGCGCCTCCGCCGGAAACGCGGCGAGGCGGGTGACGACGGGCAGCGCGAAGCGGCGCAGGTGCTCCAGGTTCACGAGGTCGCGCTCCATCCGCGATGCGCGCGGAGACTCGGGCTCCTCGGCCCGCAGCGCCGCGATCTTCAGGGCCAGCTCGCGGGCCAGACCGTCCAGCCGCCGCTCCCAGCGCTCCCGGCCGCCCACGACCGCCGACTCGACCAGCAGCCGCTCCCAGCGCAGCGGCGCGCGCAACGTTCCTTCGAGGACCGGCTGGTCGTCGCTGTCCGCCGGGGCCGGGTCGGGCGCCGAGCCGGAGGTCGGCGGAGCGGGAGGCGGCGCGTCGAAGAGCGACGGCTGGGCGGGCGCCGGGACGAGGTCGGGGGCGCTGTCGGGCGGCACCCATCGGCCCCGGTCCACCGGCGGACCTCCGCCGGCGGCGGGGCGGGGCACCTGGCCCAGCGAGAGGTATTCGGAAAACCGCCGGGCCGACAGGCGCTCGGCGGCGCAGGCCAGCAGCGCCAGGAAGGCGCGGCCGGCCGGATGGGGCACGCGCGTCCCTCTCGCGAACCACGCCGGGATGCGGGCGCGGGCGAGGGCCGTCTCCAGGAGGCGAGCGTAGCTGCCCGGCGACCGCACCAGCACCGCCATCCGATCGAAACGCACGCCGCGCGACGCCTCCGCCATGAGGACACGGGCGATCTCGACCGCCTCGCGGCTCTCTCCGGGCGCGGAGAAGAAGCGGACGACCGGCGGCTCCGCGGCGGCGACCTCGAGCGGCGGCGGATCGGCGGGTGCGAACAGGAAGTGCTGCACGCGCGACAGGGGCTCGTCCGGCAGCCCGGAGTCGGGGTCTCCCGAATCGATCTCCTCGACGGCGCCCGGCAGGCGTCGGAGCGCCGCGAGCGTCCGCTCGTCGCCCGCCGGGACCGTGGCCAGCACGGAGGCCGCGCGCCCCGCGAGCGCCGCCACGAGCTCGAGCGTCGCGTCGTGGCTCACCGCGACGTCGAGCAGCACGAGCGCCCCGTCGAGGGGAGCGCCGGCGCCCCCCCCGGCGCCCGTCCGGGCGAGCTGAGCCGCTGCGCGGTACAGCGCCGCGCCGTCGACCAGGCGCTCCTCGTCGAGAAGGCGCGCGTAGCGCCGCGCGAGGCGGGCGACGTCCGGGCCGCTGCCGGCCAGGTCCCCGGCAGCGGCGGAATCGCAGTCGGCCCGGCGGAGGTCGCCGAGCGTTGCCGCGAGCACTCGGCCGAAGGAGCGGAACCCGGCTATCGGCCCCAGGTAGTCGAGGGGCCGGTCCTGCCGCTCGACGAAGGCAGCATGCTTCGCCACCGCCTCCGCTGCCAGCCGGGTGGCGGGCGCCAGCCCGCGGCGTGCGAGCTCGGGCGCCGCGATGCGCGCGGCGAGCTGCCGCAGGCTGAAACGGTAGAGTCCGAAGGTGGCCCCGGCGTCCCGGGCGACGTCACGCGCGACGTCGTCGGCGGCGTCGAGGGACTCGCCCACGACCACCGCCTCGCCGGCGGCGAGACCGCTCCGCAAGGCCTCCCCGGCGGCGGCGATGCGGACCGCCGCCGCCGGGGAGGTCAGGAGCGTGACGCGGCCCGGCGAACGCAAGGGTCAGTGACGCGGCGGAGGCGTGGCTCGCGCCGCATCCCGCGCCGCCCGCCGGCACTGGAAGCAGAGGTCGTGGTGGCGTCGCCGGTTGACGCGCCGCTTCCAGGTGTACCGCGCGGACAGCGCCTTGCGCTTCCCGCAACGGCGACACAGCTTCTCGATCCGCCGCGGCGCGTGACGGCGCGCCTCGCTGCGACTTTCGCCACTTTCCGGGACATCGAGACTGGTCATGTCGCATACCTCCCGCGAAGCGTTGAGCCCAGGAGCCCTGTACGCGTTATCGGCGGCAGCACCGTCAATCCGACGCCAGCGCTCGGCGCGCCACCTCCTGCGCCTCCCGGCGCGACCGGGAGAGCAGCCGGTACTTCGCCTCGAGCGGCAAGCCGCTCTCCCGCGGCACGATCAGGTCGGTCCGACCGGCCGCGGCCTGACGG
>JAGWAJ010000020.1 GCA_021296475.1 Acidobacteriota bacterium | reverse complement strand
GATGGCGGTGGTCGTTGCCCTGGCGGGCACCGGCCTGCTGTTCGGCACGGGCCCGTTCCCGCGTGTACGGGCGCTGGCGCCGGGCGGCAGGCTGCCCGAGGAACAGCTCGGGTACCCGCCCGAGAAGCTGACGGCGTTCCTCGCGGCGATCGGCCCGGAGGGGCGGGCCGACTACATCCTGTTCCAGCGCCTCGACATCCTGACGCCCCTGTTGCTGGGCGGCGCCGCGGCGCTGCTGATCGCCTGGCTGCTCAGGCGCGGCGGCGCCGCCGCCGGTTGGACCGCCTGCCTGCCGTACCTGCCGCTGCTCTTCCTGCTGACCGAGGTGGCGGAGGACTTCGCGCTCGCGCGCGCGGCGCGGCTGTACCCGGCGGCGTCACCGCTGAGCCCGGCGCTGCCCCTCCTGACCGGAGCCAAGTTCGCCGCGATGCTCCTGACGTGTGCCGTCATCGTCATCTGCAGTTGGCGGGTGGCGACGCCTCCACGGCGTGCCGCAAGATCTCCCGATCGCCCGGGGCGCGGCGCCCGGTGATCCTGGGGTCCGTCCGTACGGCGCAGGGCCGGACCTTCCACGCTGCCGTCGCGCCGTGCGCCTACTCGCCGCCGATGCCCGTGATCACGTAGCCTCCCGACCGCTCGTCGCGGTCGAGATCGAGCAGTCCGCGCGACTGCGCTTCCTCGAGCAGGTCGTTGAACGACCGGAACCCGTAGGCCGACTCGTTGAAGCCGGGGCGCCGCCGCTTCAGGGTCTGCTTGATCATCGAGCCCCACAGCTTGGCCTGGTCGCCGCGCTCGGAGTAGATCGCCTCGGCCGTCTGCACCACGAGGTCGAGCCCCTTCTGGGCCGAATCGTCCGCCGGGGCCGGCGCCGCCTTCTTGTCCGCCTTGTCCGCCGCGCCGCCCCCCTTGCCGCGAGCCCGGCTCCGCGACCGCCGGCGGGCCGGC
This sequence comes from Acidobacteriota bacterium, assembly GCA_021296475.1. Taxonomy (GTDB): domain Bacteria; phylum Acidobacteriota; class Vicinamibacteria; order Vicinamibacterales; family UBA8438; genus JAGWAJ01. Next base: position 22,285 of record JAGWAJ010000020.1, on the reverse strand, counting down.
TGCTTCTCCGCCACGAGGTCGTCGTAGAAGATGAACTCGTCGCAGTTGTTCACCAGAAGATCGGAGGTCGCCGATCACCGACTTGGCGTTCTCGCGCAGCTTGCTCACCAGCGGCGAGAAGTCGGAGTCGCCCGACACGATGACGAACGTATCGATGTGCTCCTTCGTGTAGCAGAGATCCAGGGCGTCGACGACCATCCGGATGTCCGCGGAGTTCTTGCCCGACTGCCGGGCGTGCGGGATCTCGATCAGCTCGAACGCCGCCTCGTGCATCGTCGGCTTGTGCTCCTTGTAGCGCTGCCAGTCGCAGTAGGCCTTCTTGGCCACGATGCTCCCCTTGAGCAGCAGCCGCTCCACGATCGGCCGGATGTCGAAGTGCGTCAGCTTGGCGTCCCGCACGCCGAGCGCGATGTTCTCGAAGTCGCAGAACACTGCGAGGTTGCTGTCACCGGTCACGTACGCTCCTTTGCTCGATGAATCCGACCGCCGGCCGACCGTCGGCCCGGCTTCCCGACCCCGCCGCAGCCCCGATCATACGCGGCGCGCCGAACCGGGGCTTCGAGGCGGGCTGGTAGAGTGAGGGCGCCGTGACGCCTTCGAAGTGGGCCGTGCCGTCCGTGACCCGGGGCGAGGTGGATCGCGCCGGCCGTATGCTCGCGGAGAACGGCGGCCTGGCGAACGTCCTCTCGATCGGTCGCGCCCTCGACGTGGTCAACCACTGGCGATCGGCGCACAGCTTCCCGCTGAATGCGTTCCAGGTCATGCTCCGGGACCGCGTGAAGCAGACGGGCGTCCGGGACGCTATCGTCGCACAGCGGCTGAAGCGGACGCCGTCCATCGTTGGGAAGCTGCGGCGCTTCCCCGCCATGAAGCTCTCCCGGATGCAGGACATCGGGGGCGCCCGCGCGGTGGTTTCCGACCTGACCGAGGTCGACGATCTGTGGCAACGGTACAGAAGACAGGAGCGACGCTCGAAGCACGCGTTGGTGACGCAAAAGGACTACATACGCAAGCCGAAGGCGTCCGGCTACCGCGGCATCCACCTCGTCTGTCGCTACCGCAGCGCCGGGCACCCGGCGTACAACGGCCTGCAGATCGAGATCCAGTTGCGCACCCGCCTGCAGCACGCCTGGGCAACGGCGGTGGAAACCGTGGGCACCTTCCTGGGCCATTCCCTCAAGTCGAGCGAGGGCCCGGAAGGCTGGTTGCGCTTCTTCGAGCTGGCGGGATCGGTCTTCGCGCGGGAGGAGGGCAGCCCTGCCGCTGGCAACGTACCGGACGATCCGGGGAGGCTCGCCGCGGAGACCCGCGGCGCCATGCGCACCTTGCACGTGGAGAGGCGACTCCTCGCCTTCGGCGCCGCGCTGAGCGCGACCGGCGCGCGGGACGTGCCGCCGGATGGCTACGTCCTGCTCGCGCTCGAACCGGACCGGTCGTCTCTCACGGTGCGGTCATACCTGGGCCGGCAACTGGCGGCGGCGATCCGAGACTACCTGGAGCAGGAGAAACGCCTCGCCGCCGACGGCGGGGACGCCGTTCTCGTCGCCGCCGACTCCCTGGCCTCGCTGCGGCGGGCCTTTCCCAACTACTTCGGAGACACGCGGACGTTCGTCGAGGAGCTGAACCGCCTACTGGGGTGACCGCGCGGCTGATCCCTCGAGACTCCGTCGCTCTCGGAGCCTCTGCATCAGCCTTGGCGATACAACATCCGGAAGCCCAGCCTCCGGTAGAGCCCGGCCGCCGTGCTCTTGAGTTCCCTGTCGAACTTCTCCACACTGCTGACTTGGACGAAGGACGCGTACTGCAGGCCCCCCAGCACGAGCATGTCGAACGCGGCGGACTCCAGCCAGTCGACGTCCTCCTTGTACCCACAGACGGAGAGCGCCTGGGTGCGAGCGAGGAACTTCTTCAGCTCCCGACCGTGGGCGGCAGCCGTACCGCACGAACAGAAGTGGATGACGCGTCCCTTGCAGCGACCCTCGAGGCGCTCCGCGAGATCATCCAGCGTCACCGAGGTGTGGCGTCCCTCCCCAATGGCGATCTCGCCAGACTCGCCATGGAAGGCGAGATGAAGGATCGGGTGCGTCTCTCGAAAGGATGCTCCCGCCCACTTCTCCAGATAGAAGTCGAACTCGTCGCGCGTCCCAACGTCGAAGCGGAGGTACGGGACCTTGTAGCCCTTCAGGGTTTCCAATAGCCGCAATACCGGCTCCATGCTGGTCCTGTCCTTGACCCCGAACCACGGGCCTTCCAGGCAGAACACGCCCTTCCTTTGGTCCTTCTTCTTTGCCATCCTCACAATCTCATGGCGGGTCGCCGCACCCTTGCGCTTGCGGCGACCAAACTGCACCCGGAACTGCTCTTCGGCCCCGCGTGGAGGTAGGGCCGGAGGGCGCCACAAGCGCGCCCCCGGCCCACCGGCCGGAGCGTACCCTCAGTGCACGACCGCCTGGTACGTCAGGTTGCGCGAGACGCCCTGCACCTCGCGGACGGCGGTGCCGCGGTGCTGGATCATGCCGACGAAGGTCAGGTCGGTCTTCGGATCGATCCAGAACCAGGTGCCGGCGGCGCCGCCCCAGTAGTAGGAGCCTTTGGCGTAGGGCTCGCCCGCGGCGGCGGGGTCGTGCACGGTGGCGAAGTCGAGGCCGAAGCCCTGGCCGGGGCGCATGGTGGGCAGGGCCTGGGGCGAGAGGAAGTTGGTGCGCATCAGCTCGACGGTGCGCGGGGCGAGGAGGCGAACGCCGTCCAGCTCGCCTTCGTTCAGGAGCATCTGCGTGAAGCGCAGGTAGTCGTCGGCCGTGCCCCAGAGACCGCCGCCGCCGGACGGGCCGGCCGGCATCGCGGTCCGCGTCGGTCCGCCCATCGCGGACAGCGCGAGGCCGCCGTCACCGGCCTCCTCGTGAATGCGCGCCACGCGGTGGAGCTGGTCCTCCGGGACGAAGAAGCCGGTGTCGACCATGCCGAGAGGCTCGAAGATGCGCTCTGCGAAGAACTCCGGGAGCGACTGGCCGGAGAGCTTGGCCACGAGGTAGCCCTGCACGTCGACGCCGATGCTGTAGTACCAGCGCGTGCCCGGCTGGGCGAGGAGCGGCAGATCCGCCAGCTTGTCGATCATCGTCTGGAGCGGCGCGTCGGCGTCGAGCACGCCGTGCTCGCGGTAGAGGCGGTCGACGTAGTTCGCCGTCCCGAGCCCGTAGGCGAGGCCACCGCCGTGCGACATCAGCTCGGCCATCGTCATCGGGCGCTCCGCGTCGACCACCCGCGGCGAGCCGTCCGGGTTGCTGCCGACGTGCACCTTGAGGTCGGCGAACCCGGGGATGTAGCGCGACACCGGGTCGTTCAGCCGCCACTTGCCTTCCTCGTGCAGCATCATCAGGGCGACGCCGGTGATCGGCTTCGTCATCGAGTAGATGCGGAAGATCGAGTCGCGCGCCATCGGCGCACCGCTCTCGACGTCCTGCACGCCGGCGACGTGGGAGTGGACCAGCTTCCCGTCGCGCGCCAGGAGCGTCACCACGCCGGCGAGCTTGCCGTCGTCGATCATCTGCTGCATGCCGGCCGCCAGCCGCTCGAGCCGCTTGGCGGAGACGCCAACGTCCGCCGGGGCGGCCGCCTCGAGATCGCGGGCCGCGGCGGACTCGGCCGCGACGGGGGCCAGCGGTGCGAGCCCCGCGGGCAGCGCCGCCGCCACCCCGAACGTTGCCACGAGCACCAGCGCCAACCGCCAACGCGTCACTCTTGCTTCCACTTCGTCACCTCTCCGTTCCGTGTTCGGTTCCGTTCCGTGCTCAGTTCACGATCGCCTGGTAGACCCAGTTGCGGGACAGGCCGTGCACCTCGCGCTGCGCCTCGCCCCGGTGCTGGATCATCCCCACGAAGGCGAGGTCGAGCGCCGGGTCGATCCAGAACCACGTGCCGTCGATGCCGAGCCAGTAGTAGGTCCCGGGCGCGTGCGGCTCGCCGGCCGCGGCCGGGTCCATGTAGATCATGAAATCCATGCCGAAGCCCATGCCGGGGCGCATGTGCGCCGTCGCCTCGGCCGACATGTGGTTCGTGCGCATCATCTCGACCGTGCGCGGGGCCAGCAGGCGCCGCCCGTCGAGCTCGCCGCCGTTCAGCAGCATTTGCGTGAACCGGAGGTAGTCGTCGGCCGTGCCGTAGAGGCCCCCGCCGCCCGACGGTCCGGCCGGCGGGCTCGTGAACGGGTCGCCACGCGAGTCGAGCACCAGCTCGCCGTCCTCGCCGGCGGTGTGCCGGATCGCAACCCGCCCCACCGCCGAAGGCGGCACGTAGAATCCAGTGTCGACCATGCCGAGCGGCTCGAAGATGCGCTCCTCGAGGAACTCCGCGAACGGCTGCCCGGAGAGCTTCTCCACGAGGTAGCCCTGCACGTCGACCGCCACGCTGTAGATCCAGCGCCGGCCCGGCTGGGCCAGCAGCGGGATGCCCGCCAGCTTGTCGATCATCGCCGACAGCGGCTGCATCGGGTTCAGCACCTGCCGCTCGAGGAAGAGCCGGTTGACGGGATGGCGCGGGTTGAGCACGTAGCCGAGCCCGGCGGTGTGGGTCATCAGCTCGCGCATCGTCATCTCGCGGTCGGCCTCCTCGAGGCGCATCGACCCGTCGGCCTCTTCGCCGACGTGGACCTCGAGGCCGGCGAGCTCCGGGATGTAGCGCGAGACCGGATCGTTCAGCCGCCACTTGCCCTCCTCGTAGAGCATCATCATGGCGACGCCGGTGACCGGCTTGGTCATCGAGAAGATGCGGAAGATCGAGTCGCGCGCCATCGGGCGCCCGCTCGCGACGTCCTGCACGCCGGCCACGTCCGCGAACGCAACCTTGCCGTGGCGGGCGACGAGCGTGACCACGCCCGCGAGCCGGCCGTCGTCGACCAGCGCCTGCATGCCGGCGTCGAGCCGGGCGAGGCGCTCCGCCGACAGGCCGACCTCGGCCGGGTCCACGGCCGGGAGATCGACGGCGCGCCCGACCTCCGCAACCACCGGCCGGTAGGCGAAGAGCGCAGCGCCGAGCAGGAGCACGGCCGAGGCTGCGGCGAGGGGCGCGGAGCGCGACGATCGGGGAGCTGACACCAGGAACCTCCTTCAACCGAAAACAGCGAACCCCGGGCGCCCGCCGCAGACGGCCAGGCGCCCAGCGGACTCCCCATGCGCTGCGGCGGTACCGCGCGCGACGCTGCGCGCCGCGACCGCAGGGTCGCTAGAGCCTACTCCACGCGGTGGCGCCTTGGGAGCGGCGCCGGCCGGCGCGAGGCGTCGCCGACCCCCGAGGCCTCGCGCGAGCGGCTGGACGGCCCGCCGCGGCTGCGCCAGAATGCCGACTGCGGGAGGGCCTGATGGGCAGCCGAATGAACAGGATGAAGACGATGGACATGATGCGGCAGGAACCAGGCGCCGATCGCCGGACGGGCCATCTCGGGCCGGCGGGCGCGCGCGGAGTGCTCATGCGGAGCGCCCGCTGGCGGAATGTCGCTCCAATCCTGGTCGCTTCCGTCGGCCTGACCGCCGCGTCCGCGGTCGCGGGGCCCGCGGCCGCGGAGGCCGCAGCGTCGGAGCGCGAGCAGGAATCGGCCGCCACGGCGTTCACGGGGGCGCGGGTCATCGTCGGCGACGGGAGCGATCCGATCGAGAACGCCACGTTCGTCGTCGAGGGCGATCGCTTCGTCGCCATGGGGCCGTCCGGCGAAGTGGAGGTGCCGGCGGGAGCCGAGCGCGTCGACCTGACGGGGCGGACCGTCATCCCGGCGCTGATCGACACCCACGTGCACCTCTCTCGAACCCGGGCGGAGTTGATCGAGGACCTGCAGCGGCGGGCCTATTACGGCGTCGCCGCCGCGATGAGCCTCGGGCAGGACACCGGCGAGGAGGTATACCGGGTCCGCGCCGAGACCATCCCCGGCGCGGCGCGCTACCGGACCGCCGGGCGGGGGATCACGAGGCCCGAGCCGGGCCGCTCCGACATCCCGTTCTGGATCTCCACGGAGGACGAGGCGCGGGCCGCCGTCCGGGAGCTCGCGGCACTCGAGGTCGACATCGTCAAGATCTGGGTCGACGACCGCAACGGCCGCTACGAGAAGCTGACGCCCGTACTGTACACGGCAATCATCGACGAGGCGCACCGCCGCGGGCTACGCGTAACGGCGCACATCTTCAGCCTCGAGGACGCCAAGGGGCTGCTGCGCGCCGGTGTCGACGCGTTCGCGCACGGGGTCCGCGACCGGGACGTCGACGACGAGTTCGTCGAGCTCGTCCAGGCCCGGCCGCACGTCGTGCTCGTCCCCAATCTGCCGGGCCGGGGCGTCGCGGAGGATCTCGGCTGGCTGAGCGGCACGATCCCCGCCGGCGAGCTTGCGGAGATCCAGGCCCGCTTCGCCGACCGGCCGGAGGCGCAGGCGGGCTTCGCCATCCAGGCGCGCAACCTGGCGCGCCTCAACGCCGAGGGCATGCGCATCGCGTTCGGCACGGACGGCAACGCCGGCTGGAGCCCCCACGTCGAGATGGCCGACATGGTGGCGTCCGGCATGACGCCCCACGAGGTCCTCGTGGCTGCGACCTCCACCTCCGCCGCCTTCCTGCGCCTCGAAGACGCCGGAACGGTCGCGGCAGGACAGAGTGCCGACTTCGTCGTGCTCGCCGCCAATCCGCTCGACGACATCACGAACACGCGCCGCATCGAAGCCGTCTTCCTGCGCGGAACCGCCGTTGACCGGGCCGCGCTGAGCGAGCGGTGGGTCGGGGACGGGAACCGCTAGACGACCCGAGTCGGACCATGAGATTCCCTTTGCAATCCGCCGCGTCTCAAGGTAGTCTGGCCCGTTCGTGGTTGCCAGCCTGCTCGCTTCACCCGCATCGAGAGCCGACGAGACCCTGTAGCACGCCCCTCCGTCTCAGGTGGTTCCGCAGCGATGAGTGCTGACGCGCCCGGCTAGGCGTATTGGAGAGAAGGAGTCCGTGAATGGGTCGACGACTGTACGTTGGGAACATCCCTTTTTCGGCCGGAGAGGCCGATCTGCGGGATCTGTTCGCGCAGGTGGGTGAGATCGACTCCGTGTACGTGGTCACCGACCGCGACACGGGCCGCCCGCGCGGGTTCGCCTTCGTCGAGATGGTGAATGACGAGGACGCCCAGAAGGCGATCAACAGCCTGGATCAGACCGAGTTCCAGGGCCGGCGTCTGGCGGTGAACGAAGCCCGCCCGCGTGCTCCGCGCCCCATGGACTCCGGGTCCGGGGCGGGTCCCATGGACAGCGGCTACGGCGGCGGGCGGCGCGAGCCGCGCTGGTAGACCGCGTCCGGTACGGTCGACGGCAGGACCGCCGGTCCACACCGGCGGCTCGATCTCGGAGGTCGGCGGGCGACGCGGTCGCCCTCCCGGCCTCCGTCGGCTCTCCCTCGGAGAATTGCCCGGCTTGCCTTCCGCCTGGACTTGACTCGGAGTCCGGCACCCCTTGAGTGGTCTTCTCTCGGAGCGGTCGTCCGCCGGTGCCGGTTTCGTGCTGTTGCCGGCGCCGTCGTTCGGGGACGCGACGGCTCGGCCGCTGCGCCGCTGCTACCCGCTCGCCGGGACGGCCCCGCGCCCGCAGCCTTCGATGACCTGGCACGTGCGCCCGACGGCGTCGCTGCCGTCGAAGCGACGGGCGACCTCGGCGCACCGCCGCGAGACCGCGGCCGATTCCAGCAGGGACCGCAGCTCGCGCGCGACGGCGGCACCGCGGAAGCGATACGGCGGCAGCCAGCAGCCCACGCCGAGCCGCTGCAGCCGCGCGGCGTTGTCGGGCTGGTCGAAGGTCATCGGCATCACGAGCTGCGGCCGCCCGGCGGCGAGGGCCTGCGCCGCGGTGCCGATGCCGCCGTGGTGCACGAGCGCGGCGGCGCGCGGCAGCACCGCGCTGAACGGGGCGTAGTCGGCGTGCATCACGCCGGGAGGCAGCGGCGCGGGGAGGTGCCCGGTGTAGCGCGTCAGCAGCACCCCGCGCCGCCCCAGCCGCCGGCACGCCTCGCAGGCCGCGGTGAAGAACGCGCGGGCCTGCTGGTTCCCGGAACCGGGGGCGAAGACGAGGGGCGGATCGTCCGCGGCGCGTGCCTCGTTCAGGAACGCGTCGAGGTCCGGGGGCACCTCGGTTGCGCCCCGCTCGTCGTAGAGCGGAAAGCCGGTCAGGGTGACTTGCGGCGGCCAGTCGCGCTGCGGCGCCGCGAACCAGTCGGGAAAGAGCCCGACGACGCGCTGGGGCGAATGCCACCAGCGGCTGACGATGTGCCGCACGGGCGCCAGGCCCAGCTCCCGGCGAAACCCGTTCACGGGCGGCGCCAGCACGCGATCAGCGAGCCGGTCGCTGATCGCCAGCAGGGCCCGTTTGAGCGGTCGCGGCAACGCATTGATCGCACCGAGGCCGCGCGCCATCACCGGCGACTCGTACTGGCTCCAGATGCTCGTCGGTGCGAGATGGGCCGTGACCAGCGGGACGTCGAGGGCGTCGTGCGCGACGCGGGCGCCGAACGCGAGGGCGTGGGCCACCACCACGAGGTCGCCGCGGCCCGCCTCCCGCTCGATGAGTCGGTAGAGCGGCGCGATGCCGAACGCCACGCCGGCGGCGACGACGCCGAGGCCGTGGACGCGGTGCCAGAGATTGGGGTTGGCGGTGATGGCGTCGAACTGCTGGACCGTCCCGATCGGCTCGAGGTCGAGCCCGACCCGCTCGATGAGGGGCGCGAAGTAGGCGTTCGTGACGACCGTGACGTCGTGGCCGCGCGCCTGAAGCTCAAGCGCGATCCGGACGAACGGATGCACGTCGCCCGCGCTCCCGACCGGAACGACGAGCACCCTCACCGCGCCCCTCGCGACGGCGCCGGACTTGCGCTCCGCGCTGCGGCCGCCGCCGTCAGCTCGCGCGCTCGACTTCGGCCGCGACAGGGTCGAGGTGCTTGTCGATGATGGTCTGGAGCCGCCCCTTGTCCGCGAGACCGACGACCGACTCGACCACCTCGCCGCCCTTGAAGAGCAGCAGCGTCGGGATCGACCGCACGCCGTACTGGCCCGCCGTGGCGGGGTTGGCGTCGACGTTCAGCTTGCCGACCGTCACCCGCCCCTGGTAGTCGGAGGCCAGCTCCTCGACCGTCGGCGCAATCATGCGGCAGGGGCCGCACCACTCGGCCCAGAAGTCGACGAGCACGGGCTTCGGGGACTGGATGACGGACTCGGCGAAATTGCCGTCGGTCAGTTCGTGTGTGCTTGCTGACATGCGTGTTTCCTGTCTGAGTGTCGGGTTCCGAGTTCAGCCTTTCATCTTATCCCGTCCGGCGCAGCCGCGGAATCGGCGCGGGGGGCAGCGGAAACCGTGGGGAGCCGCGGAACGGGCTACCCGCGGGTCCGCTCGAACTCGCGCATGAAATCGACCAGAGCGGCCACGCCCGCCTCGGGGAACGCGTTGTAGATCGACGCGCGCTGCCCGCCGACCGACCGGTGGCCCTTCAGGCCGGCGAGCCCCGCGTCCGCCGCTTCGCGGACGAAGCGCGCATCGAGCTCCGGCGCCGGCAGCCGGAAGGTAACGTTCATGCGCGAGCGGCTCGCCGGCTCGGCCGTACCCGCGTAGAACGCCGAGCCGTCGATCGCTTCGTAGAGCGCCCGCGCCTTGCGCTCATTGCGCCGCGCCATCTCGTCGAGCCCGCCCGCATCGCGGATCCAGGCCGTGACCAGTGCCACCACGTAGATGGCGAACACCGGCGGCGTGTTGTGGAGCGAGCGGCTGTCCGCGAACGTGTCGTACCGCAGGAGGGTCGGCAGCCCGTCCGGCGCGCGGCGCGCCAGATCGTCCCGCACGATGACGACCGTCACTCCGGCCGGCCCCAGGTTCTTCTGCGCGCCGGCATAGATGAGCCCGTGCCGCGTCACGTCGAGGGGCCGGCTCAGGATGTCGGACGACGCATCGACCACGAGGGACGAATCGCCGACGTCGGGCATCTCGGGCCACTCTGTGCCGGCGATCGTGTTGTTGGACGTCAGATGCACGTAGGCGGCGCCGGGGGTCAGCTCCAGCTCCGCGGGCGCCGGCACGCGCGTGAAGCCGTCGGGCTCGGTCGTTGCGGCGATGTGGACGGCCCCGAACCTGCGGGCCTCTGCCGCCGCCTTGCGCGCCCACGAGCCGGTGACGACGTAGTCGGCCGTCGCCCCGGCCCCCAGCAGGTTCATCGGCACCATCGCGAACTGCTGCGTGGCGCCACCCTGCAGGAACAGCACGTGGTAGCCCTCGGGCACGCCTGCGAGCGCGCGGATGTTGGTCTCCGCCGACGTCAGGATCTCCTCGAACGCCGCCGAACGGTGGCTGATCTCAAGGACCGACATGCCGGCCCCGGGCAGCGCGAGCAGGTGCTCCTGCACCTCTCGGAGCACGGCTTCGGGCAGCACGGCCGGCCCGGCACCGAAGTTGTATACGCGCTCCGAGGGTCCGGTCATCGGTTTGTCGGTGCGCCGGTGCACCCGGCGCATCGGTGCATCGGTCAAGTGGTCGCCCCATCGGTGGGGGGACGAGGATCGACACCGGTGCCGGCGATGCGGTGAATCAGCAGCCCGTCGCGCAGCTTCGGCTCGAACCACGTGGACTTGGGGGGCATCATCTCGCCCGCGTCGGAGACCGCCAGCAGCTCGGAGGGGGCGACCGGCGCCAGCGAGAACGCGACGGCCGCGGCGCCGCCGTCGACCGCCGCTTCGAGCGCCGCGGTGCCGCCGGCCCCGCCCACGAAAGCGATCCGCGGGTCGTTGCGCACGTCGGTGATCCCGAGCAGCGGGTCGAGCAGACGGTCGTGCAGACGCGCCACGTCGAGCCCGGCGGCCTCCATCCGGACATCGGTCGCCTCCCGCCCCGGCCCCAGATCCACGCGGTGCCAGCGCCCGGCAAGGTACATGTCCACCTGTCCCTTGGGGGGCACGGCAGAGGCGGGCGCGGCGACCGGGCGTACCCCGAAGCGGGCTCGCACCGCATCGACGAACGCTTCGGGCGAATGTTCCCCGAGATGGGTCACGGTCCGGTTGTAGGGCAGGATGCGGGTCTCGGTGTCCGGGAAGGCCGCGGCGAGGAAGAAATGCGCGGCCGCCTCGGGGTCGGCGGCGGCGGTCGGGCCGAGCTGGTCGCGCGCGCGGGCGGCGCTCGCCACGCGGTGGTGGCCGTCGGCGATGTACAGGGCCGGCACGGCCCCGAAGGCCACGACCAGCGCGGCCGTATCCGCCGGGCCGAGCCGCCACACCGTATGCCGCACGCCGTCGGGGGCAGAGACCTCGAAGAGGGGCGGGCCTCCGACTCCCCGCCGCACGACCGCCCCGACCGCCTCGTCGGCGCGGTACGCCAGGAAGACGATGCCGGTCTGCGCGCCCAGAGCCAGCATGTGGCGCGTGCGGTCGTCCTCCTTGTCGGGTCGCGTCCCCTCGTGCCGCTTGACGACGTGCCGGTCGTACTCCGCGAGCGAGAAGCAGCCCGCCACGCCGGTCTGCTCGTGGCTGCCCGCCCGCAGCCGGTACAGGTAGAGCGACGGCGCCTCCTCGTCGACGAGCGGCGCCTTGCGGGCCAGCGTCCCGAGGTTTGCGGCGGCGCGCCGGTAGACCGCGGCGGCGTACGGGTCGGTCCCGGCCGGCAGGTCGATCTCCGCGCGCGACACGCGGAGGAAGCTCAGCGGATTCCCGGCCGCGAGCTCGCGCGCCTCCGCCGCGTCGACGACGTCGTAGGGCACCGAGGCGACGGCGGCGGCCGCCTCGGGAGCCGGGCGGAGCGCACGAAACGGGCGGATGGTAGCCACAAGCTGACGATTCCGGCGGTAGGGAGAGGTCGAGTTCCGCTCGCGCGGGGCTACAGTGCTGACGCCAGGAGCATCTCTTCGCCGTTGGACGCGGCAGGCGGCAGCGCGGCGCGCATCCGGCCGATCGCCGCGTCCCGCACCTCTTCGAACGCCGGAAGATGCTCGCCGGGCACCGGGTCGCCCGGCGGCAGGTTGCGGTGCTCGAGGAGCGGGTTGACGAAGGTGCCGTTCTTCCGAATGCGGTAGTCGAGATGCGGTCCGGTCGAGAGCCCGGTGGAGCCGACACGGCCGATGACCTGCCCCTGCGTGACGCGCGCGCCCCGCCGGATGCCCGGTGCGAACGCCGACAGGTGCAGGTAGTACGTCTCGTAGCCGTTCGTGTGCCGCAGGCGCACCATGTTGCCCGACCCGCCGCTGCGGCCCGCCGAGACAACCCTGCCGCTGGCGACGGCGATGACCGGCGTGCCGGTCGGCGCTCCGTAATCGACTCCGAGGTGCGGCCGGTGTCCGCCAAGCACGGGATGCAGCCGCCGGTACGAGAAGCGCGACGTGATCCGCGGCTCGAAGCGGAACGGGGAACGGAGGAACAGCCGCTTGATCGACCGCCCCTCGGCGTCGAAGTACTGCGCCTCGGTCTCGCCGGGCACGTGGAAGCGGTACGCGCGGACCTCCCGGCCGTCGTTGACGAACTCGGCCGCGAGAACGTCGCCGTAGCCGGAGAAGTGCTCCTCGCGGTAGACCTTCTCGAACAGCACGTCGAAGCGGTCCCCGCGCCGCAGGTCGTTGTTGAAGTCGATCTCGCCGCTGAAGATCTCCGCCATCTGTATGGCGAGCAGCACGTTCTCGCCGCCGCCGTCGATGGCTGCGACGAGCGACGAATGCGACGCGTCGATTGCGCCGCGCAGAGCCGTTTCCTCGCGGGTCTTGACGTATGGAACGAGCTCCGCGCAGTACTCGGCGCACTCCGCGTTGCGGCCGTTGACCCGCAAGAAGGCGTCCTCGTCCACGTGGTACTCGAAGCGCCGGAACGCGCCGTCGTTCCCGACTACGAAGCGGTACTCGTTGCCGCTCCGGAGCCGGCGCGGATCGAAGACCGTGCGAACCGCGTCGACGAAGGTGCTCGCGGCGTTGCGATCGAACTCGTGCGCCTCGAGGAGGTCCGCGAGCGTCGACCGGCGAGGCACGATCTCCTCGACCGTGCGGTAGTCCGGCTCGAGGAAGATGTCGGTGGCGTCCCTGGCGTCGAACTCGGCGGCCGCCGGGCGCGGCGCCGCCGGAACCGCCGTCCCGCAGGCCGTTGCCAGGATTGCGGTGCCCGCGAGGACGAGGAGCCGCGCAAGCCGCGTGCGCATGGGTTTCGAGTGTAGCATGGCGCCGTCGCCGGTCGCGCGACCCCGGCGGACGCGCCGGGCGTTCCGCCGGTCGACATCCTGCGCTGCTACGAGCCCTCGTCCCGCGCCGCCCGCAGGTCCGCCAGCCGCCTGGCCACGTGGTCGGCGTGCCCGGCGGCGCGCACCTTCTTCCAGTGGTGGGCCACCCTGCCCTCGGGGTCGATCAGCACGGTCGAACGGATGACGCCCACCGACTTCCTGCCGTACAGCACCTTCTCGCCCCAGGCGCCGTAGCGCTCCATCGTCTCGTGCGTCGGGTCCGACAGCAGCGTCAGGTCGAGGGAGTGCTTCTCGATGAACTTCCGGTGGGCGGCGGGGCTGTCGGGACTGCAACCGAGCACGACGGCGTCGAGGCCGCGGAACCGCTCGATGCCCGCCGTGAACTCGCAGGCCTCCTTGGTGCAGCCCGGCGTGTCGTCGCGCGGATAGAAGTAGAGGACCACCCACTGCCCCCGCAGGCTGTCCAGACTCACGCGCTCGTCGCGCTGGTTCTCCAGGTGGAACGCGGGCGGCGCCGCGCCGACTTCGACCATCGCTCGTCCTCCTTCGGATCCGCTGGTATGACGTTGGATTCCGATCTGCGGCTTCAGATCCGCTCTAGCCTGCAAATTCTTATCGGCGCGTCCCGCTCGCTGCGGGGCTCCACCACGCCGACCATCGCCGCATGCCGGTAGCCGAGGGCGCGGAGCTCCGCGAGGCACGCCTCCGCCGCCTCGTGGGGCACGCTTGCCAGCAGCCCTCCGGCCGTCTGGGGGTCGAACACGATCGGGAACCGCGGGTCGGACGCGGCGGGCTCGACGTTGGCGACGGCTCGCCGTAGCCGCACGTTGTGCGGCTGCAGCGAGCTGAGCAGCCCGGCCGCGACCGTCTCGCGTGCGCCGTCGAGGATCGGGATCGCGTCGAGCGCGAGCCGCGCGTCGACGCCGGAAGCCTTCGTCATCTCCACGAGATGGCCGAGGACCCCGAAGCCGGTCACGTCGGTGCAGGCCGTCGCCGCGTGGCGGCGCACCGTCTCGGACGCCTCCCGGTTGGTCTGCAGCATCGTCCGGATGGCGCCGTCGATCCAGCGCGCCTTCGCCCTGCGCCGCATGTCCGCCGCGAACAGCGTGCCCGTGCCGACCGGCTTCGTCAGCAACAGGCGGTCGCCCGGGCGCATGCCGCCCTTGCGCAGCAGCGCCTGACGCTCCGCGACCCCGCTCACCGAGAAACCCAGCGTCAGCTCCGCACCCTCCGTCGTGTGCCCGCCGACGAGCGCCGCGCCGGCGGCGTTCAGCTCCGCCACCGCCCCGGCGAGCAGATCGTCGAGCAACGCCTCGGTCTTGGCCTCGGACCCGTGCGGCACGGTGACGATTGCCAGCGCCGATCGCGGCTCGGCCCCCATCGCGTACAGATCGCTCAGACAGTGATTGACCGTGATGCGCCCGAACAGGTACGGGTCGTCGACGAGCGCGCGGAAGGCGTCGACCGTCTGCACGACGACCTTGCCGGGCGGAATCTCCTCCACCGCGGCGTCGTCCGGGGCGTCGAGACCGACGACCACGTCGTCGCGCCGGAGCGGGGCCAGACGCGCCAGCACGCGGTCGAGCACGGTGGCGCCGACCTTCGACCCGCATCCTCCGCAGCGCATCGCGGCGACCGAGAGCTCGCGGACGACCTCCGGCGGAGCCAGCCTCCGGAGGTCGGCATCGTCCGCCCGCCGCGCGCCGGTCTCCATTTCGGGCAGCCGGTTGAAGCGGTTCATGAATCGCCGGTCGATCCGGTCCTTCCAGCGCCAGACCCACGCGCCCTCCCACGACCAGCGCCCGCGCGACGCCACCGCGTAGCGGTCGCCGGTGCTGACCAGGCTCAGAAACCGCCGCTGCGGGCGGAACGGCCGGGCCGGCTCTCCCCGCAGGGCGCGCCGCAGGTTGGCCTCCAGCGGCCGGCCCTGGCGGACGGCGAACACGCCGGCCTTCTCGCGCGGGTGACCGACCACCGCCGCGACGTCGCCGGCCGCGAACACGCCGGGATGCGAGGTCGCCTCCAACGTCGGTGCGACACGGATGCAGCCCAGTTCGTCGACGTCGAGCCCGGACTCGCCGGGCCAGCGCGGGGCCGCCGCCCCGGTGGCCCAGATCACTTCGTCGACGTCGACCGCTTCGCCCCCCTCGATGACGACGCGGCCCGCCTCGACCCGGATCACCCGGCGCCCGAGGTGAACGCTCACGCCCCGCTCCCGGAGCACCCGCGCGAAACGGGCGCGCGCCCCCGGGTTGTGCGTCGGCAGCACGTGATCGGCGGCGCTGAAGAGATGGAACGCGGGATCGGGGAACCGGGCGCCGGCGGCGGCCAGGCGGCCGAGCGCGTGCCGGACGGCGAGCGTGAGCTCGACGCCCGCCGCGCCCGCGCCGACGACGGCGAGCCGCAGGCGGGCGGGGCTGGCGCGCACCCGCGCCTGGAGCTGCTCCCAGCGCGCGACCAGCGAGCCGATCGGCTTGACGGGAACGGCGTGGTCGGCGGCGCCCGCGACGTCCAGGGCCGGCGTGATGCCGATGTCGATCGACACGACGTCGTAGGGGACGGGGGGCCGGCCGCGGCACAGGACGCGACGGCCGGCGAGATCGAGGCCCGTGGCCGTGTCGTGGAACAGTCTGGCCCCGGCAAAGCGGGCCAGCGGCCCGAGATCGATGTGCGCCTCGTCGAAGTCGTAGTGGCCGGCGATCAGGCCCGGCAGCATGCCGGAGTACGGGGCGTGCAGATCGCGGGCGATGACCGTGATGCGGACGCCGGGCATGGGACGCATGCCGAAGCGCCGCAGCGCGATGACGTGGCTGTGGCCGCCTCCGACCAGGACCAGGTCCTTGAGAACCGGCACGGCGGAGGTGCCGGTCATGCCGCGGCGCCGGCCGCGCGCGTCAGCAGGCGTGCCACGCCGTCCTCGAAGGGCCGCGGCGCCGGCAGCAGGCTGAGCACGACGAACGCCTCGCGCGGGAAGTCGTAGAGGTAGCCCGGGTGCACGACGACGCGGTCGTGCTCGATCAGGTCGAGGACCAGGGCCTCTTCGGGTTGCGTGGCCGGCACCTGCACGACAGCGTACCACCCCCCGTCGAGGCGCAGCAGGGTGTGGGCCGGATGCTCCGCGACCCGGCCGCGGAGCGCGTCGCGGTTGCGCCGGACACGGGCCGCGATGCTCCGCGCCACCGTGTCGCCGTCCTCGAGCAGCCGGCCCGCCGCGAGCTGCACGGGAGCGGCGACCGACAGGTAGGCGTCGCTGACGAACTCGAGAGCGCGCAGCGCGCGCGCCGCCGCGCGGAGCGGTCCGTCCACGACGATCCACGCCAGCTTGAGCTGCGGCAGCCCCACCTCCTTGGAGAGCCCTCCGAGACCGAACGTCAGGACGCCGTCCATGCGGCCGACCACGCTCCGCCCCCGCGCCGGTGCGAGCCGCGTTGCCGGTCGCGCCGGCGCCTCGCCATCGAGCGCGTAGCGCAGGAAGACCTCGTCGGCGATCAGCGCCAGGCCGTGCCTCCGGCATACGGCGCGGACCAGCGCGCGATCCGCGGCCGAGAGGTACGAGCCGGTCGGGTTGTTGGGGTTGACGACGACCAGGGCGCGGGTGCGCGGCGTCACGCGGCGCTCGAGGGCGTCGCCGTCGATCTCCCAGGTACCGTGGTAGGCGAGCGGGTACGGGCGCGGCGTGATGCCGTCGAGGCGCGTCAGGTGGTCGAGGAGCGGATAGCCGGGTCGCGGCACCAGCACCTCGTCGCCGGGGTCGCAGAGGAGGGTGAACAGCCGCGAGTAGGCCTCCGAGGTCCCGGCCGCCAGCACGACGCGCGACGGGTCGACGCGCACGCCCTGCCGGCCCAGGTGGCGAGCCACCGCCTCCCGGGCCACCGCCAGCCCCCGCGGCTGCGGATCGTAGGCGAGGCCGGACTCGTCCGCGAGCGCGTCCAGGATGCCGGGCGGATACCAGAGGCCGACGCGCGTGGGGTTCGACTCCGTGAGGTCGATGACGGCGTCCGCGCGGGCGCGAATCCGGCCGAGGGCGCGCGCCACGCGGTTCGGTCGCCAGCGCGCCGGCACCCGTGCGGAGAACATGCGTTCAAGAGCATACCGGCGCACCCGGCGGCACCGCCCGGTCCGGCGCCGCCCCGGCGGTTCGCGCGCCCGGGCCGGCTCCGGGCGCGCGTGCCGCGTTTGGCGTTTCCCGGTGCGTGCTATAGATTCAGGGGACTCTGGCCGCCGGGCCACACACCAGTCGCGGAGGCGGACGACTCATGAGTCGCGGCAAACGCATAGTTCTGACGGCTCCGTTCACGGAGATGATCGACCACGCGGGGTACTTCATCCAGATGGGCATGGCGTCGATCCCGATCTGGATGGAATGGGTCATGGACCGGAAGTACCCCGAGTGGCGCAACGTCAAGCGGTTCGACGACGGCTCGGCCCAGGCTGCCCCGGCCGGTCTGCGCGTCCTCGAGCGGGTGATGGCGCGGGAGTTCGGGGCCGACGACGTCGTCGTCTGCTACCCGGACGACGTCGACCGCTTCATCGGGCCCGACACGAAGATCGTCGCCCTGTCGACCCACAACCCGCTCGGCGTGACCTTCGCGGCGGGCGTCTACACGTCCATATTCGGAAGCTCCCGCGAGCCGATCAACTCGCACTACGCGAAGCTGCTCTTCGACAAGATCCGGGCCAACCGGCACCGCGCCGGGTTCCGGGTGCTGCTCGGGGGGTCCGGGGCGTGGCAGATCACGCAGACCAACTCCTACGAGCGCCTCGGGATCGACTGCGTGATCGACGGCCGGAGCGAGTCGGCCGAGACGATCGCCCTCTTCCACCGGGCCATCGAGGGCGGCGATCTGCCCCAGCACGTGGAGGTGTCCCACCCCACGGACGGGCTCTCGCTGCTCTTCCCTGACAAGCCGACGACGTTCGGGGTGGTCGAGATGACGACCGGCTGCGGGCGCCGCTGCCAGTTCTGCGTGCCCGACCTGAACCCGCAGATCGATCTGCCGAAGGAGGGCATCCTGGAGGCGGTGCGGGCCAACGTCGCCAACGGCAACCGGCAGATCTCGCTGGCGACGGAGGACATGTTCATCTGGGGGCAGGTCCGGACCGACACGCCGTTCTTCTTCCCGAACCGGGAGGCCCTCGTCGACCTCTATCGCGACGTGGTGGACACAGCGGGCGTCGAGCAGCACGTCCTGAGCCACTCGACGATGGCGCCGGCCGTGGTCGACCCGGTGCTCATCGAGCAGTTGACGGACATCCTGCTGCCGAAGAGCCCGATCCACCTGAAACGCCTCAGCTCGCACCCGGAGGGCAAGGCGATCGTGCCGTTGATCGGCATGGAGACCGGGTCGGTGCGCATGGCGAAGCAGGTGATGCCGAGCAAGGGCGTGCCGTTCCCGATCGACGACTGGCAGAGCGTCATGATTCGCGGGCTGGAGATCCTGAACGCGAACAACTGGTTCCCCATGCTGACGCTGATGGTCGGCAACCCCGGGGAGACGGACGAGGACGTCATGGCGACCCTCGACCTGATCTACGAGATGGAGCGCCGGGGACTGTTCGGCTTCCTCGTGCCCTCCGTGTTCACCCCGCTCGAGGGGACCCGGATGGAGCACGACAAGGGCGTCACGGAGACGCGCAACCTGACGCGGCTGCAGTGGCAGCTCATCCTGCGCTGCTGGAAGATGAACATGCGGCCCGGGCTCTACAGTTGGTGGGGGCCGCTGTCGTTCAAGATCGGCGGGGTCGCGCTCTGGGCGACCCGGCTGCGCAAGACCAACGGCCGGAACTTCACCTGGCCGATGATGATGTTCTGCAGCGCCCTGCCCGAGAACCTGCTGTACGCGACGGGGAGGCTGTACGAGGGGCGTCCGATCCGCGTGAAGACGCGGGCGGAGCTGCTCGCATCCATCAAGCCGGGCTACTGGAAGTACCTGCGCGAGGACGCCGGAGACGTCCCGCAGGCACCCTCGGCGCCGGCCGCTCCGCCCGTCGAGCGGGAGCTCGTGACAGCCTAGAGTCTGCGCCGCAGAAGGTGCCATGCAGGAGCTTCCGCGTCAGCGCAGACTCCCAACGCGCCCCGTAAGGGCGCGCTAGTCCGGGCGAGGATCGAGGGCAGGTGTCCAGGCCTCGGCGCGGCGTCGGACGGGTCGCACCGGGCCTGGCGGTCGGGCTGGCGGTCGTGCTGCCGGGCGCGGCGGCTTCTCCGTCCGTGGCGCAGGACGCAGCGGCGGCAGCGGCCGCGTGGCTGACTCCGCCCCGGGAGATCGTCGAGATCCTCGACGCCCCGCGGACGCCCGACCTTCTCGTCAGCCCGAACCGCGACGTCGTCGCCCTGCTCGAGCGGCGCCCGATGCGGAGCATCGCCGAGCTCGCGCGGCCGATGCTCCGCCTGGCCGGCTATCGCATCGATCCGCGCAACAGCGCCCCGTGGCGGAGCCCGGGGGTCACGGCGATCACCCTACAGCCCCTGGGTCCCGACCGGGAGGCGGCGCGCGTCGTCGCGCCGTGGGGCACTACTCTGGGGTGGGCGCGCTTCGCACCCGACGGGCGCCACCTGTCCTACGCCGTGCTGCGCGACACCGGCGTCGAGCAGTGGGTGCTCGACGTCGGCACGGGCGTGCCGCGGCCGCTCACGAGCGCGTCGCTCAACGCCACCTGGGGCGAGCCGTGCGCCTGGCTGGCCGACAGCAGCGGCGTCCTGTGCCGGTTCCGGATGTCGGCACGGGGCTCCCCGCCGGAGCCTCCCCGCGCCCCGGACGGGCCGATCGTCCGCGAGAGCGACGGCCGGCCGGCACCGGTCCGGACCTACCAGGACCTGCTGGCCGACCCGCACGACGACGCGCTCTTCACCTACCACTTCACCAGCCAGATCGGGACGGTCGCCCTGGCGACCGGCCGCCGGACGGACATCGGCCGGCCGGGGCTCTTCGCGCGCGTCGCCGGGGCGCCCGACGGCCGGCACCTGCTGGTCGAACGGGTTGAGCCGCCGTTCCCGCGCTCGGTGCCGGCGGCCCGGTTCGCACGGTCGATCGAGATCTGGACGCCGGGCGGGAGGGCCGTCGAGGTCGCGCGGCGCCCGGTCGCGGACACAGTCCCCATCGGCGGCGTCCCGACCGGACCTCGCGCCCACCGGTGGAACCCGACCCAACCGGCGACGGTCGTGTGGATCGAGGCCCGGGACGGCGGCGACCCGCGGCGGGAGGCGGCACACCGGGACCGCATGGGCTCCCTTGCGGCGCCATTCGACGAGGCCCCGGAAGAGTTGCTGCGAACGGAGTTCCGCGTCACGGGCGTCGCGTGGTCCGAGGACGGCACGGCGCTGGTCGACACCGCGGACCGTGCCACCCGCTGGCGGCGGACCTGGCTGCTCCGACCGGGCGCGGGCGACCCGCGGCGGCTCTTCGACCGAAGCGCCGAGGACGCCTACGCCGATCCGGGAACGCCGTTGCGACGGCCCGGCGGCGCACCGGGGAGGGCCATCCTCCAGCACGGCGACCACATCTATCTGACAGGGCGCGGAGCGTCGCCGCAGGGCGACCACCCGTTTCTCGATCGGCTCGACCTGACCACGCTCGATCGCGAACGACTGTTCGAATCGCCCGCGGGCCGCTACGAACAGGCACTGGCGGTGCTCGCGACCGACGACGGCACGCTGCTCACCCGCCGCGAGAGCCGCTCGGAGCCGCCGAACTACTTCGTCCGCGACCTCGAGACGGGCACCGAGCGGGCCGTCACGCGCCACGTCGATCCGGCACCCCTGCTGCGGCAGGTACGCCGGCAACGCCTGTCGTACACCCGCGCGGACGGCGTCGCGCTGGGGGCCACCCTGTACCTGCCGCCGGGCTACCGCGACGGGGAGCGCCGCCCACTGCTGATGTGGGCCTATCCCCGGGAGTACACGAGCGCGACCGCCGCGGGCCAGGTACGCGGCTCGGCGGAGCGCTTCCTCGACGTGCGCGGCGCCTCGCACCTGCTGCTGCTGGCCGCGGGGTACGCGATTCTCGACGGCCCCGCCATGCCGATCGTCGGCGGCGGCGAGACGGCGAACGATAACTACGTGGAGCAGCTCGTGGCGAGCGCCGCGGCGGCGATCGACGCCGTCGTCGACCTCGGCGTCGCGGACCGCGATCGGATCGCCATCGGCGGGCACAGCTACGGCGCCTTCATGACCGCCAACCTGCTCGCCCACTCCGACCTGTTCCGCGCGGGAATTGCGCGCAGCGGCGCCTACAACCGGACGCTGACGCCCTTCGGATTCCAGAACGAGCGGCGGACGTTCTGGGAGGCGCCCGAAGTCTACGGCGCGATGTCGCCCTTCTTCCATGCCCCGGCGATCGACGAGCCGCTGCTGCTGACGCACGGTGCGATCGACGACAACTCCGGAACCTTCCCCCTCCAGTCCGAGCGCTTCTACGCCGCCCTCGCCGGGCACGGCGCGACCGTGCGCTACGTCACGCTGCCGCACGAGTCGCACGGGTACGTCGCGCGGGAATCGGTCCTGCACGTCGTGGCCGAGATGCTGCGGTGGTGCGATCTGCACCTCGGCGAGCGTTGAACTTGAGAAGTGGGATAAAGCGCGCCGCGGGGTTGTGGGGCAAACAGTGAGGATGTTCATTTGCCGCGCTCCCGCTGGGATTTGTCGTTCACGCTGGTGAGCTCGCGCTGCAGGTCGATTACCGCCTGGCCGTTGACCAGGACCAGGTCCGACAGGAGGCGGTTGCGCTGAGGCAGCGAGAATCGTCGTCATTCCGGCGCTGACGGCCGTCGGCCGTCCCTGCGGCCCACGACAGCGCGCCCCATAGGACGAAAAGGTAGGTCGGCATGGCGAACCTGCCGGCGCTGGCGGTCAGGGTTACGGTCGGCGCCGCCGTCAATTCATTCCTGATCGGCCTCGGCATCGTTGGCGGCAAGTACGACGCGCGGCCGGCGCCGGCTCCGAAGCCGTCTCTCGTAGCCGGCGGCCTGAGCGCCGCGCGGGGTAGCGATCGGTTCTGCATGTGTGTATGATACACACGAAACGCCGTGGACAGCCGCACCGTCATCCGGAGACTGCAGCGGGACGGCTGGATGCTGCACAACACGAGGGGGAGTCAC
>JAGWAJ010000019.1:31845-32660 GCA_021296475.1 Acidobacteriota bacterium | reverse complement strand
GCCGCTCGACCGAAGAACGTCCGTCGCGTGATGTCATCCATGGTCGTCACTCCTTGCTCCTTGCGAGCACCTCGCCGTCGCTCCCAGCGCCAGCATGACCTTCAGTGATGGCGTCAGCACCTGCGGGCGGTCGAAGTCCAGGTCGTCGAAGTCGACGATGACCGCGTCCGCCGCCTCGCTCGCGTATTCGATGAAGCCGAGCGAATGGCTGGCCGTCCAGAGCTGCGAGCAGTCCGCGATCCAGTGCTCGACGACTTCCCGGAGCAGAGCGTGCTGGAGCCGCGTGTGCAGGTGTACGTCGAGCTCGTCGATGAAGTAGACGGCGTTCGGGAAGTGCTCGCGGCGAGCGAACAGGTTGAGAAGGACGTTGAGAACTTCCTTCTCGCCGCTGCTCAGCAGGTCGTAGTGGACATCCGACTGCCCCTTCCGGAAGCGGATGTCCGGCGGGCGCCCTCTCAACGCTGGAATCATCCGTGTCAACTGCAGACTCGTGGCCGAGCCGGTCCCGAATATCCTAGCGAGCGCATCGTTGATGGGCGCGACGAATCGCGCCCGCATCGCGTCGGAGTCGAAGTCTTCGCCCCACACCTCGCGAAGGACGTTCTCAGTGATCAACGCGATGTCGGCCTCGAACCGCGTGTCCTGCTCGATGAACCTGCGCGGGCGGTCCGAGTCCGCTCCTACGTCCACGGAGTAGCGTCGCGAACCGAGCTCGGGCACCGTCCGGAACGAACTGCGGCCATAGAAGGCCGACCTGACGTCCCACCGGTCCGGTGACCCGCTCAGCCGCGAGTTGTTCGACCTGGCGATCTCGA
>JAGWAJ010000019.1:30870-31804 GCA_021296475.1 Acidobacteriota bacterium | reverse complement strand
GGTCGGCATCGGCCTGGCCCTTGTGCTGCGCGGACAGGTACTCGAACGCGTCGAACACCGACGACTTCCCGCTGCCGTTGGCACCGATCAGCAGCACGAGCTTCGGTGCGCCGGCGCACGACGTGAGATCGATCGTCAGGTCCGTGAAGCGCTTGAAGTTCGCGAGGCGCAGCCGGGTGACATTCATCGGCTCGGTCGGCGGACGTAGCGGGCCGTGCGCGCGCTACTCCGGCAGGGCGAAGGCGATGAGGCGCGGCCCTCCGCCGACGGTGAGCGCGATGTACTGCCGGCCGTCGGCCACGTAGGTCATCGGCGTCCCGATGGCGCCGGACGGCAGGTCCACCGACGCCAGCTCCGTGCCGTCGGTCTTGTCGTAGGCGACCATCCGCGGGCCGCGATCGGTCCCGCCGGCGGTCAGGCAGTAGATGAGGAGCGTCTTCGTCAGGAGCGGTCCGTTGATGGCGTTGTCGCCGCCCAGCGGCGGCAGGTCGAGGTCGCGCAGCAGCGGGTGGTTGCGGTAGCGGTCGCCGTTGCCGGTTGGCACCCACCAGGCGTGGTCGCCGGTGTTGAGGTCGATGGCGGTCATGCGCGAGTAGGGCGGCTTGACGAGCGGCAGTCCCTGCGGCATCTGCGGCTCGCGGCGGATGTTGCCGGCGCGAGCGAGGCGCTGCGCCTCGGGGGCGCCGTGGGTGTAGGTGAGCGTCGCCCCGAGCTCCGGATCGGGCTGGTAGAGGGAGACCACCGCCGTCCGATTGCGGGATGGGACGTAGAGCATCCCGGTCTCGGGGTCGACGGCGGCCCCGGACCAGCCGGCGGTTCCGCCGGGCGGCGGGCGCATGAGGGTGCCGTTCGTGACGCCCTCGATCGCACGGTCGAGCGGCGTGAAGAGCGGTCCGAGGCGGAAGCCCTCCACCGCCTCGAGCGCCATCCGGCG
>JAGWAJ010000019.1:30254-30664 GCA_021296475.1 Acidobacteriota bacterium | reverse complement strand
GGACGGCCATCGACGGTGACGTCCACCAGGTTGGGGTGGGTGGCGAAGTCGTAGTCCCACAGCCCGTGGTGCACGGCCTGGAAGTGCCAGACGCGCTGCCCCGTCTCGACGTCGACCGCGATCAGCGTCTCCGAGAAGAGGTTGTCCCCCAGCCGGTCGACGCCGTAGTAGTCGTTCGTCGTCGTCCCGGTCGGCAGGTACACGTGGCCGAGCTCGTTGTCGCCGGCCAGCATCGACCAGACGTTGGCGTTCCCCGAGTAGCGCCACGAGTCGTTCAGCCACGTGTCGACGCCGAACTCGTCCGTCCCGTTCGGCACGGTGTGGAAGTCCCAGGCATGCTCGCCGGTCCGCACGTCCCAGGCGCGGACCCAGCCCGGCACCGCCTCCTTCGTGATGCGCCGGTCGGCGAC
>JAGWAJ010000019.1:29725-30064 GCA_021296475.1 Acidobacteriota bacterium | reverse complement strand
AGAAGATTCGCTCGTCCCCGGCCCCGTCGGTCCAGTAGGCGACGCCCCGCTGCGACCAGGGGTTGCTCATCGTCGGCGTGCCTTCCTCGTAGGACTTCGGATTGAAGACCCACAGCGTCTCGCCCGTGGTGGCATCGACGGCGACGCCCTGCGAGAGCGGCGTATTGAAATAGAGGATGCCGTCCACCATCAGCGGCGTTGTCTGCAACCGCGACAGGATCGGCCGATGGCCGGTCCGGTAGAGGTCGGGGGTCTCCTCGACGAGCGCGTCGACAACGGTGTCGAGCGGCGCGGTCCACTCGCCGCCCCCGGGCGTGGTCAGGCTGATGTGCCGGTCGA
>JAGWAJ010000019.1:29037-29593 GCA_021296475.1 Acidobacteriota bacterium | reverse complement strand
CGGCTGGGCGTTCACGGCGGCGGACCCGCAAAGGGCGAGCGCAAGCATCACGACGAGCGAGAGCGACTGGCGCATGGCATGACCTCCGTCCGGGTAGCCGGTTTCCCCTCGGCGCCGGCAATGCTACACCCGTTGCCCGCGGATCGGAGGCTGCCGCGCCATCGCGCAGGTCAGACGGGCGCACGCCACGTGTCGCGGCCGCCACCGAGCCGTGTCATCCAACGCCTCAGCGCGGCCGGCAGTGGTACAGGGTTCGCGTGCCGGACGACATCGTCTCGTGCTCCAGCGCGCCGAAGCGCTTCGCAAGCTCCGCGCGGGCGGCCGCATCGGAGTAGTGGACGGTCTGTCCGCGCCGGTTCTGGAGCAGCCGCTCGACCATCGGATCTCCGCGATCGACGATCTCGACGATGACGTCCGCTCCGAATGCCGCCAGCCAGTCGGCGAAGTCGGCGAGCGGCACGTTGCGGCCGATTACGACGTGGTGGGCCAGCGCGAGGCAGAGGACGAGATCCGGAGCACCGCGCTCCGGCAGCGGCCTGCGTTCCCGCCCGCGCCA
>JAGWAJ010000019.1:0-29023 GCA_021296475.1 Acidobacteriota bacterium | reverse complement strand
ACGAGCGGGAGGATCGATCTCCGGCCCTCCTTCCGGAGGGCGTCGTACAGGCGGTCGACGACCAGGTGGTCGGCGTCCAGCGCGAGGACGTAGTCCGCGTGGTCGGCCGCCATCCGCGAGTAGACCCCCGTGTTGCACCCGACGTCCCACACCAGGGGCCAGCGGCGTGCTTCCAGAACGCGCCGCACGAACGCCGACTTCCGCTCCAGGTCCACGTCGTCGTAGGTCAGCATCCGCTGGTAGTCGGACCAGGTCGAACGCGCCGGCGTCCAGCGCAGCCGCTCCACGGTCCGGCGCAGGCGGGCGACGTTGTTTCGGATGAGGGTCGCGTGGAAGCCCGCCGCCCGGAGGTCTGCCCCGACGTCGCTCGCCGCTCCCTCGTACCGGGCCTGGGCGGCGGCCTGCAGGTAGACGTGGGTCAGCACGCCCGCGCGCAGGCAGTCGCGTCCGGAAAGCAGGGACCGGCACTCCGCCGCGGTGATGCCGTCGAGGCGGCCCCGCAGCCAGGGATGGAACGGAACGTTCCGGTAGGCCTGGAGCAGGAGTGGGTAGAGGAACGTCTCGCAGAACTGGCGGTAGCCGGTCCACGGGGAGCCGGGCTCGTAGGCGGTGAACGAACCGACGTCGATGAACGTCGGCCGCGCCCCGATCCACTGGACGTTGAAAGGGGTGGCGTCCTTGAGCGTCAGGCCCTCGTCGAGCGCCCCCAGCGTGAGATCGAGCTGCAGCAGCGCGGCGTCCCTGAGCATGCCGAAGGACCATTCGTACGGGTACGACACGACCGGCAATCGGGGATGCTCGAGGACCGCCGGCCACTCCGGCCCCAGGCGCGGGAAGCCCGCGCGGGGCACTTCCCGCGCGCCGATCAGGCGGCCCTCGCGCGAGAAGCGCTCGAAGAGGCTGGTGCGGGCAAGCCGCTCCCAGTCTGCGAGCGCCCGCTCGGTCAGGGCGCGGTAGATGCCGCCGTCGTGGTGGAAGACGCGCGTGTCGGGGTCGCGGAAGGAACCTGGCTCGAAGCGGGGCGCGCCGCTCGACGCCACGGAGCGGCTACTCTCTTCCGTGGTCGACATCGTTGCGGCGGAGTACTGCCGCCAAGCGATGCCAGAACAGCCTCGCCATGACGCCGACCGCCGCGAAGCCGCCGAGCAGAACCTGCAGCAGCACGCTCCCGCTGCCAGGGTCGAGATAGGCGAGCACGGGCCGCTCGAGGGCGAGCAGGCACACGAGGACGGGCAGCGCGACCCACTTGGGCTGCCTGATTGTTCGCATGTTCTTCAAATCCCCCGCCGAACTGTAACGGAACTGTAACGCGCGCGCGGACCACTGTCCATGCGGTCCACGCGCGCGCGGCGGTGGCGCTCGCGGCCTCGGTGTTGCCCGGTCTCTCGTCGCGGGGTACGATGCCTCGCTCGGGGCGTTCGTCCCGCGATCGGAGCGCAACCGCTAAAGGAGCGTCGGATGGTGCGACCGCACAGCGGCACTCGGCGCCGGGCACTTGGGTCGTTGATGGCCGCCGCATTCGTGATGGCTGGCGCGGCCATCCCGGCGAGCGCCTCGCCGGGCGAGACGTTGTCGGCGCGGCCTGCTGCGGGTCGGCAACCGGCGCGACCGCCGGCCGTGCAGGCGCCCGCTCACTCCGCCGGGATCGCCCCCAGGGGGCAGACGGGGGGAGCCGCAGCCGTCACTCCCCGCGCGATCCTCGACCGCTACTGCATCACCTGCCACAACGAGCGGCTGCGGACGGGCGGCCTCAACCTCGAGGCCGGCGCAGTCGATGCCGCCGATCCGAGCCGCCACGCCGACGTCTGGGAGAAGGTCATCGTCAAGCTGCGGACCGGCGCCATGCCGCCACCCGGGCGACCGCGCCCAGAGGAGGCGACCTACGACACGGTCGCGAGCCGCCTCGAAGCGGACATCGACCGGGCCGCCGCGGCGAATCCGAATCCGGGCCGCACCAGCGCGGTCCACCGGCTCAACCGCACCGAGTACCGCAACGCAATCCGCGATCTGCTGGCCCTCGACCTCGACGTGACGCCGCTCCTGCCGGGCGACGAGACGTCGGACACCGGCTTCGACAACAACGCCGACGTCCTGTCGATTTCCACCGCGCAGCTCGAGCGCTACCTCTCGGCGGCGCGCACCATCACCCGGATGGCGACCGGGCTGACGCCGACCGGCCCCGGGTTCGAGACCTTCGACGTGCCGCTGCTCCTGCTGCAGGACGAGCGCCAGAGCGAGGATCTGCCCCTCGGCTCGCGGGGCGGCGTTGCGGTCCCCTTCCACTTTCCTGTCGACGGCGACTACCTCATCAAGATCGAGCTGCGCGCCAACTGGCAGGACTACATCCTCGGCATGGGCAGCGCCCATCAGCTCGACGTCCGGATCGACGGCCGGCTGGTGAAGCGCTTCACCGTCGGCGGCGAGGACCGTGGGCGGCCCGCGCCGGTGACGTTCACCATCGCCGAGCGGGGCGCCCCGGAGTGGGAGGCGTACCTGCAGACGGCGGACGAGCGGCTGGAGGTCCGCGTGCCGGTCGAGGCGGGGCCGCGCACGGTCGGGGTGTCGTTCGTGCGCAACATGTGGGAGCCGGAGGGGATCCTCAAGCCGCGGCAGGCGGGCGAGGTGCTGTCGAACGACGAGTCGTACCACGGCAACGCCGCGGTCAGCGCCGTCGCCATCGGCGGGCCGTACACAGTGACCGGACCGGGCGACACGCCGAGCCGGCGCGCCATCTTCACCTGCCGGCCGGAGGCGGAAGCGGGGGCACCGGGCGCGGTGGTGGCGGCCGCGGAGACGACGGTGGACGCGGGACCCGCAGCGGTCAAGGAGGCAGCGGCGCCCGGGACGGCGACGCCCGGGACGGCGGCGGTGCCCGGGGCAGCAGCGGTGCCCGGGACGGCCGCGGGCGAGCAGGCCTGCGCCACCGAGATCGTCTCGCGGCTCGCCCGGCGCGCCTACCGCCGGCCGCTGACGCCCGGGGACATGGATACGCTGCTCGGGTTCTTCGAGAGCGGCCGGGAGAGCGGCGGCGGCTTCGACGCGGGCATCCAGCTCGCTCTCGAGCGGATGCTGGTCGACCCGGACTTCCTGCTCCGCATCGAGCGCGACCCGGCCGGGGCGGCGCCCGGCGCGCCGTACCGCCTGAGCGACGTGGAGGTCGCCTCGCGCCTGTCGTTCTTCCTCTGGGGCAGCATCCCCGACCAGCCGTTGCTCGACGCGGCGGAGCGCGGCGAACTCACCGATCCGGCCGTGCTCGAAGCCGAGGTCCGGCGCATGCTGGCCGATTCGCGCGCCCGGTCGCTGGTCGACGACTTCGCCGTGCAGTGGCTGCACCTGCGCAACCTGGAGGACGTGACCGGCGACCCCGTGCCGTTCCCCGACTTCGACGACAACCTGGTCGAGGCGTTTCGGCAGGAGACCACGCTCTTCCTCGCCAGCGCGCTCCGCGAGGACCGGAGCGTCGCCGACCTCCTGGACGCCGACTACACCTTCGTCAACGAGCGGCTCGCCAACCACTACGGCATCCCGGGCATCTACGGGTCCCGGTTCCGCCGCGTCACGCTCCCGGACCGCCAGCAGCGCGGCGGCCTCCTGGGCCACGGCGGCCTGCTGGCGCTGACCTCCTATCCGACCCGTACCTCGCCGGTGCTGCGCGGCAAGTGGCTGCTCGACACGATCCTCGGCGCACCCCCGCCGTCGCCCCCGGCCGACGTCCCGGCCCTGCCCGAGCGGGGCGAGGGAGGCCGCACGACCTCCGTGCGCGAGCGGCTGGAGCGCCACCGGCAGGCGCCGGCCTGCGCCACCTGTCACGCGTCGATCGACCCGCCGGGCTTCGCGCTCGAGCAGTTCGACGGCCTCGGCGCGTGGCGCACGGCGGACGAGTTCGGCAACCCGATCGACGCTACCGCCACCATGCCGAACGGCCGGACGGTAGCGGGGATGGCCGGCCTGCGGGCGCTCCTGCTGGAACGGCCCGAGCGCTTCGCCGGCACGGTCACCGAGAAGCTCCTCGCCTACGCCCTCGGGCGCGGCCTGGAGCACAGCGACGCGCCAACCGTGCGCGCCGTCGTCCGCGACGCCGCGGCCGACGACTACCGCTGGTCCGCGCTCATCGGCGGCATCGTGAAGAGCCCGGCGTTCCTGATGCGCAACACCGCGGTGCCGGACCGGGCGCAGTAGACTGGGCAGACGGAAATCCTGACTGGACGGAGCGGGACTCAGGTTTCAGGAAGACATCATCATGACCATCAGCAAGAAGTCGCTGCCGCGCCGGACCGTGTTGCGCGGCCTCGGCGTGACGTTGAGCCTCCCGCTCCTCGACGCGATGTCCCCCGCGCTGACCGCGCTGGCGAAGACCGCGGCGAAGCCGGTCCATCGCTTCCAGGCGATCTACGTGCCGAACGGCATGGCGATGCAGTACTGGTCGCCGGAGAAGACCGGCCGGGACTTCAAGCTCACGCCGATCCTGGCTCCGTTCGAGCCGTTCCGCGACCAGCTCCTCGTCGTCTCGGGCCTGCGGGCGTCGTGGGCCTACGTCCACGCCGGGGCCTCGGCGTCGTTCCTGACCGGGACGCCGCGCGGCGGGCAGAACGAGACCGACGTCCTGGCCAGCACCTCGATGGACCAGATCCTGGCCCGCGAGCTGGGCAAGACGACGCAGCTCGGGTCGCTCGAGGTGTCGCTGGACAAGTTCGCCAACGCCGGGCAGTGCACGGCCGGGCTGAGCTGCGCGTACACGCAGACCATCTCGTGGCGCACGCCGACCCAGCCGCTGCCGATGGAGAACAATCCCCGCGCGGTCTTCGAGCGCCTGTTCGGCGACAGCGGCTCGGCCGACCCGGCCGTCCGGCGGGCGCGCCGGCACCAGAAGCAGAGCATCCTCGACTCGGTGACCGACAAGCTGAGCGACCTCAAGGTAGCGGTGGGCCCGCGCGACCGGGCGAAGCTCGACGAGTACACGGAGGCGGTGCGCGACGTCGAGCGGCGCATCCGCATCGCCGAGCAGCAGCGCGATGTCGAGCCGTCGTTCACCGAGCAGCCCTCGGCCCCGCCCCGCGTCTTCGAGGAGCACCTGGGGCTGATGCTCGATCTGCAGTTCCTGGCCCTGCAGGCCGACCTGACGCGGGTCGTGACGTTCATGATGGGCCGCGAGCAGAGCACCCGCTCCTATCCGCAGATCGGGGTGCCCGACGCGCACCATCCGCTCTCCCACCACGAGGACGATCCGGAACGGATCGCCGTCATGTCGAAGATCAACGCCTACCACGCCAAGCTGACGGCCGACTACCTGGCGCGGCTGCGGGCGGCGGAGGACGGCGACGGCTCGCTGCTCGACAACATGACCATCCTCTACGGCGCCGGCATCTCCAACAGCACGCGGCATCTCGGCAGCAACCTGCCGCTCGTCGTCCTCGGCGGCGGCGCCGGGAGGCTCCAGGGCGGCCGACACCTGCGCTACTCGGCCGACACGTCGAACGCCGATCTCCTGATGACGCTGATGGACAAGCTGGACATGCCGCTCGACCGGCTGGGCGCCAGCACCACGAAGCTGCCGATCGACACGCTGTCGGAGGTGTGACGGAAGCGGTGTTGGCGACGTCGTCGAATCGTGCAGAAGCTGCTGCGGGCCGGATGCAGCGAGATTCGCCGTACTCAAGGGGTGCTTGACGAGCGGCGCCAAGTGAGGGATCGGCGCAGTCTCCTGACGACGACTCCGGGGTGACGACCTCAATTGTGACATCTTCACAGGGTGTCAGTGCAGCCTTCGACGTGACCGGATCGCGTGCATTACACTGACCCACAGCAAGAAGGGGGCCATGATGCTGGTTCGACGGTTCGCGGTCGCAGCGGCGCTGGTCTGCACGACCCTGCCCCACTCGTACGCCGCGGATCAGCCCCTGGCCGACGCGGCCCGGCGCGCCGACTGGGGCGTGGTTCGGGCGCTGGTCGAGCAGGGCGCCGACCTCACGGCGCGGCAGGGGGACGGCGCGACGGCGCTGCACTGGGCCGCCTACTGGAACGAAGTCGAGCTGGCCGGGCTGCTGATCGACGCCGGGGCGGACGTGAGCGCCGCGAACGACCTCGGCGTGACGCCGCTCTGGGCCGCGGCCGAGAACGGCAGCGCGGCGATGACGGGGCGGCTACTCGACGCAGGGGCCGACCCCAACGTCCCCCTGCTCTCCGGCGAGTCGCCGCTGATGACCGCGGCACGTGTGGGCGCAGCGGACGTCGCCGGCCTCCTGCTCGATGCCGGCGCTGACTCCGACGCGACCGCCGGACGCAGCCAGACTGCGTTGATGTGGGCGGTCTCGCAGCGGCACCCCGCCGTGGTCGACGTGCTGCTGGCGCACGGGGCCGCCGTCGACGCGCGGACGGACGTCTGGACCGAGGTCGTGAAGACGACCCCCGAGCCCTGGAATCCCGAGTATGTCGCCGAGATTCCGCAGGGGGGCTATACGCCGCTCCTGTTCGCGGCGCGCGTGGGAGATCTCGCTTCCGCGAAGCTGCTCGTCGCGGCCGGCGCCGACGTGGACGACCATCCGCCCTACGGGACGAGCGCGACGGTCGTCGCCGCGCACAGCGGACACGGCGACGTTGCCGCCTTCCTGCTCGCGCAGGGCGCCGACCCGAACGCCGCCGACGCCGGTTACACGGCGCTTCACGCCGCGATCCTGCACAAGGACGCGGCGCTCGCGCGGGCGCTGCTCGACCACGGGGCCGACCCCGGCGCCCCGGTCCGAACCTCGACGCCGGTCCGTCGCGACGCGGTCGACTTCTACCTGCACCCGTCCTACGTCGGCGCCACTCCATTCTGGCTCGCGGCGCGCTTCAACGCCCCGGACATCATGCGGCTGCTCCTCGAACGCGGCGCCGACCCGCTCGACGCACACCATCCGACGTACTGGCCCGGCTCGCTCTCGATCCGGGACGAGCGCGTGCAGGTACGGGAGGGCGCGACGACGGCGCTCATGGCCGCGGCCGGCCTCGGGGGACGGGACCCGCTGATCTCCGTGGATCGCCTGAGCCGTATCGCGGAAAGCGCGCCCGTCCTGAGCACGCGGCGCGAGCCCGATCCGGCGGCGCGCGAGGCCGCGATGCTCGCAGCGGTCCGGCTCGCGGCGGCGCAGGGGATCGACGTCAACGCCGCCAACGGCGTGGGGAACACCGCGCTCCACGGGGCCGCCCGCGCCGGCCACGACCGCGTGGTCCGGTTCCTCGTCGCGCACGGCGCCCGCGTCGACGCGACGAACGGCGTCGGGCAGACGCCGCTGGCGCTGGCCCAGCGCGGGCGGGGCCGCACCCCGAATCGCAGCACGGTGGAGCTGCTGCGGCAACTGGGCGCCGGCGAATAGGCCGTACCCGGACTGCCGCCGGGAGTCTGCGCCGTAGAACGGCGCGGACTGCAGGGGTTGGTTGGGCACCCAGCGGAGCCGTCAGGCGACGATGGGTCTACCGGCCACGGAGGCCGCGCCGGGACCGCCCGGACGACCCGACGTCAGAAGCGCGCCCTCCTCCGGCGGCCCTGCGATTGCACCTACTCCCAGCCGCGGCTCCTCCCGATCGCCCCTCCCGCCCCGTCCGACTCCGCCGTGACTCGACGCGCAGCTCCCAACCTCGATGCGGCGGGCGCCCCGAGGGGCAGCGGTGATTCGGGGGCGCGCGAATCACGCCTGCCTCCCCGCCGGCGGCCGGTCTACACTCCGTCGTGACCCTGTGGCCGGCACGTCCGTGCCCGGCCCAACCGAGGAGGAGAGCATGAACGCAGGCATAGAACAGCTCGTCAAGCGGTTCGAGGGCGGGGCCATGACGCGCCGCGAGCTGGTGCTCGCCCTGTCGGCGCTGGTCGTCGGCTCGCGATCCGCGTCGGGCGCCGGCACCGGCGCCGCCGCGGCCCCGGGCGGCGCGGCCGCGGGCACCGCGCAGCCGGCCGCCTCCCCGATTCGGGTGACCACGATGAACCACGTCACGCTCACCGTCGCGGACGTGCAGCGGTCGGTCGAGTTCTACCAGCGCGTGCTCGGCATGCCGCTCGTCACCACGCAGGGCAACGAGCGCGACTGGAACGCGGCGGCCGTCCCGGTGCTCGGCATCGGGGATGGACCGCAGTTCATCGCCTTCTCGCGGGGCGACCGGCCGCACATCAACCACTACTGCCTCGGGATGGAGAACTTCGACGCCGCCGAGGTCGTGGAGCGCCTCGCGGAGCACGGCATCGAGGCGCGCGTCCGGATGCGCGCCGACTCCGACCCGCCCGCCGAGGAGCTGATGTTCAGCGACCCGGACGGCATTCCCGTGCAGCTCCAGGACGCGAGCTACTGCGGGGGATCGGGGAAGCTCGGCGATCTCTGTGACCCCGACGATCGACCGCGCACGCGCTGAGGGGCGCGGCACCGAACGGGGAAGGTGACGGCCGGCGGCGGCCCGGCAGGGCGATGCCGCGGGATGGCTGCGACAGGCGATGACGTTCGACGGCTACGACACCGACGGCCTGTACGACGAGATGTTCCTGCCGGAAGGGACGCCGCGGCCGGAGGCGCGCCCGCTGGTGGAACGGATCGACGCGCTGCCCGAGGGCGAGCTGATCCGCCTGCACCAGGCGGCGGAGCGGGCCCTGCTCAACACCGGCATCACGTTCACCGTCTACGGCGACGATCAGGGCACGGAACGCATCTTCCCGTTCGACATCGTTCCGCGGATCGTGCCGGGCGCGGCATGGGACCCGTTCGAGCGCGGACTGAGGCAGCGCATCGAGGCGCTGAATCTCTTCCTCGACGACGTGTACCACGACCAGCGCATCGTGCGCGACGGCGTCGTGCCGCGCTCCGTCGTCGAGTCGTCCCAGGGGTTCCGGCCGCAGTGCGTCGGTCTCGACCCGCCCGGCGGCGTCTGGTGCCACATCACCGGCACCGACCTGGTGCGCCACCGGGACGGGACGGTCTACGTCCTGGAGGACAACCTGCGGTGTCCGTCCGGCGTCTCCTACGTGCTCGAGAACCGCGCCGTCATGCAGGAGACGTTCCCCGCCGTCTTCGAGGGACTGCGCGTCCGGCCCGTGAACGACTATCCGAGCCGGCTGCTGACGATGCTCGAGGAGGTCGCGCCGCAGGCGGCGGCGCGGCCGAGCGTCGCCGTCCTCACCCCCGGCGTCTACAATTCCGCCTACTTCGAGCACTCGTTCCTGGCCCAGCAGATGGGGGTCGAGCTGGTCGAGGGCCGTGACCTCACGGTGGCCAACGACCGGCTGCAGATGCGCACGACGCGGGGGCTGCAGCCGATCGACGTCCTCTACCGCCGGATCGACGACGACTTCCTCGACCCCACCTGCTTCCGCTCGGACTCGCTGCTCGGGGTGCCGGGCATCATGGAGCTCTACCAGCGCGGGCGGGTGGCGCTGGTCAACGCGCCCGGAACGGGAGTGGCCGACGACAAGGTCGTCTACGCGTACGTCCCCGACATGATCCGCTACTACCTGGACCAGGACGCGATCCTCCCCAACGTCCCCACCTGGCTCTGCTGGCGCGACGCGGATCGGCGCTACGTCCTCGACCACTTGCCGGAGCTGGTGGTCAAGTCCGCCAACGAGGCGGGCGGGTACGGCATGCTGGTCGGGCCGGAGTCGACCGAGGCCCAACGCACCGAGTTCGCGGCCCGGATCGAGGCGGCGCCGCGCAACTACATCGCCCAGCCGACGCTCTCGCTCTCGCGCGTTCCGACGCGCGTCGACCGGCGCTTCGAGGGCCGGCACGTCGACCTCCGCCCCTACATCCTGTACGGGAGGGAGATCTACGTCCTCCCGGGCGGTCTGACGCGGGTGGCGCTGCGGAAGGGAACGCTGGTGGTCAACTCGTCGCAGGGCGGCGGGAGCAAGGACACCTGGGTGCTCGCCCCGTCCGCTTCGTGAGGCGCGACCATGTTGAGCCGCGTGGCCGAGTCGATTTACTGGATGAGCCGCTACATCGAGCGCGCCGAGAACGTGGCGCGCGTCGTCGGCGTCAACAACCGGTTGCGGCTCGACCTGCCCGAGCAGGCGGCCGAGCAGTGGGATCCGATGGTGCAGGTGAGCGGCGACGAGCCGGCGTTCCGTGCCCGCTACGACCGGCCGACCCGCACGAGCGTCATCCGCTTCCTCGCCTTCGATCCCCTGAACCCCAACTCCATCGTCTCGTGCGTGACCCGGGCCCGCGAGAACGCCCGATCCGTCCGCGAGGTCATCTCGTCGGAGATGTGGGAGGAGGTCAACCGCTTCTACCTCTTCCTGAGCGCGCCGGGGGCGCGGGACCGGGCGCTGGCCAACGCGCACGCGTTCTTCCAGGAGATTCGCCGGTCGAGCCACCTGATAGAGGGCACGCGGAACGAGACCATGGAGCACGGCGAGGGATGGCACTTCGGCGAGATCGGCCGCCAGATCGAGCGGGCCGACCAGACGACGCGCATCCTCGACCTGAAGTACTACCTGCTGCTGCCGGCGGCGGCCGACGTCGGCGCGCCGATCGACGATCTGCAGTGGGGGGCGCTGCTCCGCTCGGCGAGCGCCATGGAGGCGTACCGCAGGGCCCACGGCCGCATCGCGGCGGCCGCGGTCGCCGGGTTCCTGCTGCTCGACCGGGAGTTCCCGCGCTCCGTGCACCACTGCACGACGGCGGCCCAGAGCTCGCTGCACGCGGTGACGGGAACGCCGTTCCGCCGGTTCGTCAACCCGGCGGAACGTTCGCTCGGGCGGCTCGTGGCGGAGCTCGACTATACTGACGTGACCGACGTGATCCGCGCCGGACTGCACGGATTCCTGGATTCCCTCCAGGATCGCCTCAACGACATCGGCGACGAGATCACGCGCACCTTCTTCGCGCCCCCGGTGGCGCCCGGAGGGCGCGGATGACCTACTGCGTCGCGATGAACGTGGACGAGGGTCTGGTCGGGCTCGCCGACTCGCTGGTCACCTCGGGACGCGAGAAGACGACCCAGCGCAAGGTCTCCGTCTATTCGCCCCCCGAGGGCGGCACCTTCTTCGTGATGACGTCCGGGCTCCGGTCGGTCCGCGACAAGACGCTCACCTATCTCGAGGAAGCGCTCGCCGACCACGACCCGCCGCTCGAACGGCTGTACCAGGCGGTGAACCTGCTCGCCGTGCAGGTCCGGCGCGTGGCGCAGGAGGACAAGGCATCGCTCGCCGAGAGCGGCATGCCGTTCAACATCCACGCCCTCGTCGGCGGGCAGATGGCGCGCGACCCCCGCCACAAGCTCTACCTCCTCTACCCGGAGGGGAACTGGGTGGACACCGGCGACCCGACGCCGTACCACACCATCGGATCGACGGGGTACGGGAAGCCGATCCTCGACCGGGTCCTCAAGTCCGAGGACTCGCTGCGCCACGCCTTCAAGGTGGCGTGCGTGTCGTTCGACTCGACGCGCATCAGCGCCGCCGACGTCGACTTCCCGATCGACGTGGTCCTGTACCGCCGAGGCTCGTTCCGCATCGTCGAGCGCCGCTTCGAGAAGCAGGACCTCGAGCGGCTGTCGCAGTGGTGGGATGCCCGCGTCCGCCGCGCGATCGAGGAGACCCCCGGCGAGTGGTTCGACCGGGCGTTCGATGAGATCCACGAGCCGACGCGCCCGAAGGCCGCCGCGCCTGCGCCGTGACCATCACCATCCGCCACCACACGACGTACCGCTTCGACGCCCCGGTGTTGCTGGAACCGCACGTCATCCGCCTGCATCCCCGCACCGGCGCGGCCGCGCGCCTGGTCGACTTCGCGCTCGACATCGAGCCCGCCCCGGCGGTGCGGGCGGAGAACCTCGACCTCGACGGCAACGCGGTGACGCACGCGTGGTTCGAGGGGTGGACCGACAAGCTGGAGGTTCGATCGCGCGCCACCGTCGAGACGTTGATCGTCGATCCGTTCCGCTTCCTGGCCGACGACGGCGACCGGTCGTTGCCGTACGCCTATCCCCCCGACCTCGCGGACCGGCTGCGGCCCTGCCGGTCGGCGCCCGACGCTGCGCACCGGTCCGTACGGGAGCTGGCGGCGGACGTCGCCGGCGAGTCGGCGCGCAGCCCACTCGCCTTCCCGCTCGACCTGGCGCGGCGCCTGCACGAGGAGTTCACGCTCGAGCGGCGGCCGGACGGTCCGCCCCTGCCACCCCACGAGACGGCGGCACGCCGGCGAGGCGCCTGCCGGGACCTCGCGGTGCTGTTCATCGAGTGCTGCCGCGCGATGGGGCTCGCCGCACGCTTCGCCAGCGGCTATGCGCATACGGACAGCGGAACGCCCAACGAGCTCCACGCCTGGGCCGAGGTCTACCTGATCGGCGGCGGCTGGCGGGCGTTCGATCCCAGCTACGGCGTGGCGGTCGCGGATCGACACGTGACGGTGGCCGCGGCCCCCGAGGCGCGGGACGCCGCCCCGATCACCGGCACCTTCCGCGGCGATGCGGCCTCGCGGCTCCGCGTAGCGGTCGACGTGCGGGGCACACCCACCACGGCCACCACCAGCGCAGGGCGAGAGTCCCGCCGGCCCCGGCAGTGAGTCGAGAACGGCAGCCGGGTTCCAGGACAGCGCCGCCCGGGCGGCGCCCGACCGCCACCATGCGTCGCCCCCGCGGTCGGACGGGTAGCCACGATTCCGGCCGGCACGGGGTTAGACTGCCCCATGCTGAAGAGGGGCTTCGCGGCGTCGCTCGTCGGCGTCGGCGTCCTGACCTGCGTGCTGGCCGCCGTGCCGGCCGGCCCCGCGCTCGCGCAGCCGCCCGACCGGGACGAGCATCCCGACATCCGCTGGTTCCTGGAGGCCGGCTCGGCCGACGGCGCGCAGGCCGAGTTCGCCCTGCGGCAGATCGCCGACCGCTGGCGGGACGGGTACGCCGGCATCCTGTGGGACGTCGCGTGGCTGGTGCGCCCGCCGAGCCAGCGCTTCCTCCACTTCTTCACGATGGTGAACTTCCTCGGGGCGCAGACGGGTCAGCGCTTCGGCCCCGACCTGGCGAGCTGGCACGACTGGATCTGGGATCAGCCCTACGACCCGCACCCGGACTACGGGTACTTCAAGGGCCAGTGGTACGCGCAGATCGATCCGCGCTTCGCCGACTTCTTCCCGCGCGGGGTGCGGTCCGACATCCGGCTCGACGAGATCGAGTGGGGCGGCGTGGCCGTGAACGGGATTCCCCCACTGGCGTATCCCGCCCACCTCGAGGCCGGGGCCGCCGACTACCTGGCGGACGACCACGTCGTGTTCGGCATCGCCGTCGGCGACGAGGCCCGCGCCTACCCCAAGCGCATCCTGGCGTGGCACGAGATGGCCCTCGACCGCGTGGGCGGGGTGGAGTTGACCGTCGTCTACTGCACGCTGTGCGGCACCGTGATCCCGTTCGAGAGCGTCGTCGACGGCCGGCACCTGACGTTCGGCACCAGCGGGCTGCTCTACCGCTCGAACAAGCTGATGTTCGACGCCGAGTCGCGCAGCCTGTGGAACACCTTCGAGGGCGTGCCGGTGGTCGGTGCGCTCGCCGGCAGCGGGCTCCGGCTGACCCCGCGCGCGGTGGTCACCACCACGTGGGGCGAGTGGCGCCGGCGCCACCCGGCGACGACGGTGCTCTCGCTCGACACCGGCCACCGTCGGGACTACTCGGAGGGCGCTGCGTACCGCGGCTACTTCGGGACCGACGAGCTGATGTTCCGCGTCTCGAACGTCGACCGCCGCCTGGCCAACAAGGCGGAGGTGCTGGTCCTGCGCCTGGCCGATCCCGCCGCGGACGGCCGGCTGCGGCCGCTCGCCGTCGCCGCGCAACGGCTCGCCCGCGAGCGCGTCTTCCACCTCGCGTTCGCCGGCCGCAGCCTCGTGATCGTCACGAGCCCCCGGGGCGCCAACCGCGTGTACGACGCCGGGGACGTGCGCTTCGTGCGGCATCTCGACGGCGAGCGCATCGCCGACGAGTCGGGCCGGACGTGGCGGGCGACGGAGGACGCCCTCGTGCTCGACGGTGAGCCGCCGGCGCAGCGGGCGCGCGTCGCCGCCCAGCGCGCCTTCTGGTTCGGCTGGTACGCGCAGTTCCCCGACACCGAGCTCGTCGACTGAGCCTGCGACGCAGGAGCTCCGAGCCCACGTGCTCCCGGCGCGCCCGTCTCTGTGCGCGCCGGCTCTGGCCTTAGCGCCGCGCGTCGGGCGGAGCGGTGGTGAACTGCAGGATCGTCTCGAAGGCGGGCGGGTCGGCGCCGGGCAGGGGGTTCGGGTAACCGGGCGACCCGTTCCAGGTGTAGTCCTTGATGGTCACGCTCGGCCGGAAGTTCATCTCGCGCTCCCGGAACCTCCCGGTATCGAACTGGTGTGTCGCGGGGGCCTCGAACACCTCGTCGCCACGGTCGCGGAGGATGACCCGGTAGTAACGCACCATGTTGGCGAAGGTGGCGTTGGTCCCGAAGATGTGGAACTCCTGGCCGCGGCCGGCATCGAACGAGGCCAGATAGGTCGAGTTCGGGTAGATCGTGACCCCCAGCTCGTCCTCCGTGGGTGCGGCGCGGCCGGCCGCCGGCAGCGGCGGCAGCAGGTCGCGGGGCGGCGGCTCCGGCAGGGCGACCGGGCCCGGTCCGCGCGCCGGCTCCGATTCCACCGGCTCCGCGGGCTCCGGCGGCGGGAACGACCGCGGCGCGAGCCGCCGCTGCTCGAAGGCCGGGGACGGCGCCGCGAGAAGCGTCGCCGCGGCGAGCACCGCCGCCAGAGGGAGCGCGGCCCAGCGATTCGGCCTCACCCAAGTATTATGCCGCATGCGGACCCTGCTGGAGTTCTGTGAGCGCGAACGAGACTGGCTGATCGACACCGCGACGGCCCTCGTGCAGCACGAATCCCCCACCCCCGACAAGGGGGCCGTCGACCGTTGCGGCCGCGTGCTGCGGCGCCGGCTCGAGGCCATCGGCGCCACCGTGGAGATGGCGGCGAGCGCCGACACCGGCGACCACCTGCTGGCGACCATCGGCAACGGCCCGACACGCGTCATGCTGCTCGGTCACTTCGACACCGTCTGGCCGCTCGGGCAGCTCGACCGGATGCCGCTTCGCGAAGAGGACGGCCGCCTGTACGGACCCGGCATCTTCGACATGAAGGCCGGAATCGCCATCGGGATGCTCGCGGCCCGCGCCCTGCTCACCGCAAGCCGCCTCGGGGACCGGACCCTGGCCATGCTCTTCACCGGAGACGAGGAGCGCGGGAGCGGGTCGTCGCGGGAGCTGATCGAGAAGGAGGGGCGCCGCGCGGATGCGGTGTTCGTGCTCGAGCCCTCGCTGCCGGGCGGCGCGGTGAAGACCGCCCGCAAGGGGTGCGGGGAGTTCGAGCTGCACATCCGCGGCGTTCCGGCGCACGCGGGGGTGGAGCCCGGCCGTGGAGCCAGCGCGATCGACGAGATGGCCGCGCAGATAACGGCCCTGGGCGCCATCCGGGGCATCCGCGACGGCGTCTCGCTGAACGTCGGCGTCGTCGAGGGCGGCGGACGTCCCAACGTGGTCGCCGAGCACGCGCGCGCCGTCATCGACACGCGCGTGGCGCGCCAGGAGGACGTCCACGCCGTCGAGGACGCGATCCGGGGGCTGCGCCCGACGCTCGATCGCACCGCCATCGAGGTGGTCGGCGGGTTCTCGCGCCCACCGCTGGTGCGCACGCCGGCCGTCGTCCGGCTCTACGAACGCGCCCGCGAGGTGGCGGGCGAGCTGGGGCGCCCCCTCGCGGAAGGGGGCACCGGAGGCGGCTCGGACGGGAACTTCACCGCGGCGCTCGGCGTCCCGACCCTCGATGGGTTGGGAGCGGTCGGAGACGGAGCCCACGCCCTCAACGAGCACGTCGAGACCGGGGAGCTGCCGTGGCGCGCCGCGCTGCTCGCCGGATTGATAGAGCGTTTCGACGCCCGCTAAGATGGAGGGTGCGGGCCCCGCACCACGGCGCCCGGGAAGGACACCATGGCGAACACGTTCAAGACGGCGCTGCTGCTCGGGTTGCTGAGCGCGCTCCTGCTGGTGATCGGCGAGTTGCTGGGCGGCTCGAACGGCCTGCTGCTGGCGTTCGGGCTGGCGGTCGCAATGAACTTCGGCTCGTACTGGTTCTCCGACAAGGTCGTGCTGCGGATGTACCGCGCGCGCGCCGTCGGCCCCGAGCACCCGCTCCACCAGATGACCGAGCGCCTGGCCCGTCAGGCCTCGCTGCCGACGCCGCGCGTCTACGTGATTCCCGACGACTCGCCCAATGCGTTCGCGACCGGCCGGAATCCGCAGCATGCCGCCGTGGCCGCGACGGAGGGCATCCTACGGCTGCTGGCGCCGCACGAGCTCGAGGGCGTGATCGCGCACGAGCTGGCGCACGTCAAGCACCGCGACATCCTCATCAGCTCCGTCGCCGCAACCGTCGCCGCGACGATCATGATGGTGGCCCGGATGGCCCAGTTCGCGGCCATCTTCGGCGGGTTCGGCGGGCGCGACGACCGCGACGGGGGCAGCCCGCTCGCACTGCTGGCGACGATCATCGTCGGCCCCCTGGCCGCGATGCTGATCCAGGCGGCCATCTCCCGCTCCCGCGAGTTCGCGGCGGACCGCGGGGCCGCGCAAATCGTCGGCAGCCCCTACGGGCTTGCCGATGCGTTGCGCAAGATCGACGCCGGGGCGAAGCGCCGGCCGCTGGATGCCAACCCGGCGACCGCCCACATGTTCATCATGAAGCCCTTCTCCGGCCGCGGCGTGCTCTCCCTCTTCAGCACCCACCCGCCGACGGAGCAGCGGATCCGCGCCCTCCTCGGCACGCACTAGGACTAGGGCGGCACATCGGTCAGAGTCGGAAGCGCGGCTGGGCCGGCCCCGGTTCCGGGCGGGGCGCTTCGCGGGGGCGCTTCGCGGGCGCGCGCCGCCGTTCGACCTGCCCGCCGTAGCGCGCCGTCAGGCCGGACATCACGGCTCGGAAGCGCCGTCCGTAGTCCGGCTCCGCGTGCTTCCCCGCGTAGAGCCGACCGTAACCCTCCACGAGATGGGGGTACTCGCGCCTGAGGAAGCCGAGGAAGTGCTGGCGCGTGCCCCCCTCGAGGTGCATCAGCATCGTGCCCACGCAGGTGGCTCCGTGGGCCGCGATCTCGCGCACGGTCCGTTCGAGCTTGGCCGGATGCGAGGTGATCCCGGGCACGATGGGGGCCATCAGCACGCCGGTGTCGACCCCGGCATCGTTCAGTGCACGGACCGCACGCAGGCGCTGCCGCGGGGGCGCGGTGCCGGGCTCGAGACGCTCCCAGGCCTCCTCGTCGACGGTCGGGATGCTGAAGGTGACGGTCGAGCGGCTGCGCCGCGTCAGGTCCGCGAGGACGTCGGCGTCGCGGACCGCGAGCGGCCCCCGGGTGAGCAGCCCTACCGGCGTAGCGCGTGCCGCGAGGATCTCGAGCGAGCGCCGCGTCAGACGGTAGCGCCCCTCGATCGGCTGGTAGGGATCGGTCGCCGTGCCGAAGGCGACGAGCTCGTCGTCCCAGGTCCGCCTGGCGAGCTCGGTGCGGAGCACGTCGGGGAAGTTGACCTTCACGAGCACGACGGACGAGAACTCGTCGCCCGAATCCATCTCGAGCTGCGGCTGGTAGCGCCTGGCGAAGCAGTAGTGGCAACCGTGGGTGCAGCCCCGGTAGGGGTTCAACGTCCAGCCGAAGGGCATCCCCTCCACGCGGTTGAGCGCGGTCCGGCACACGACATCCTGGTACCGTGCGCCGTCCCCGCGCCTGACCGCATCGGGGAGACCGTCGACACCGGCCGCCCGCACCCGCTCGGCCACCCCGCGCGTCGTCGGCCGCGCGCCGAGATCGAAGAGAGGCGGCTGCTCCCGGTCCATATTCGCCATTTGTTCGCCATTCTCGCGGACGAGACGCGGCGTGTCAACGGGCAGTGGCAGGAGCGAGCCTGCCCCGGATGCGGCGGCGGCCTCCTCGGCGGCGGCCGAGGCGTGTCGAGGGGAGTGGCCGGAGCGAGCTCTGCCCTCGAGCGCGGACCGTCAGCCCGCGGGTCGGGCGTTCCCGGCCGCGACCGCGCCCCGCCAGTGGTCCAGCAGATCGCGGAGCGTCTCGTCGAGGGGAATGCGCGGCGCCCAGCCGGTCTCGGCGCCGATCCGTCTGGGGTCGCCGCGCAGGAGAGGATGGTCGCTCGGGCGGAGGCGCTCCGGGTCGACCTCGACCGAGATCGGCGTCCGCGCCAGCCGCCGGAGCCGGTCGACTACGTCCTGCATCCGGTGCGCCCGGCCCGTGCAAACGTTGTACAGCCGGCCGGGCACGCCGGTCGCGAGCAGGGCCCGGTAGGCCCGCACGGTGTCGCGGACATCCATGAGATCGCGCCGCGCGTCGAGCGCGCCGACGCGCAGCACCGGTTCCGCCGCGCCGGCCTCGATCCGCGCAATCTGGTGCGCGAAGCTCGACGCGGCGTACGCGCGGTCCTGCCCGGGCCCGAGGTGGGTGAACGAACGAGTGAGGAGGACCGGCAGCCCGTCGCCGGCGAACTGCTCCGCCAGCATCTCCTGGGCCAGCTTGCTGAGGCCGTAGGGCGTGACCGGACCGACGGGATGGCCCTCCGTGAGGCTCTCGTCGCACGGCCGGTAGACGAGGGCCGAGCCGGGAACGAGCACGCGGGCGGCGGGATGCGTCCGGTGCACCGCCTGCAGCAGGTTGTCGGTGCCGATGACGTTGGTCTCGAGCGTCTCGACGACCCGCCCCCACGAGCCGGCGACCGCCGCCGCGCCCCCGCAGTGGTAGACCTGCGTTGGTGCGGCCTCGGCCACTGCCTGCTCGACGGCGGTCCGGTCGAGGAGGTCGACCTCCCGCCAGGTCGCCGCCTTCGCCGCGGCCGGTTGCCGCCCCCCCGGACGCCGCCACGCGACGACGAGGGGCACGGCCGGGTCCTCCGCGAGCGCCCCCAGGAGATGGCCGCCGACGAACCCGGCGGCACCGGTGACGAGCACCCGCTCCCCCACGACCCGCGTCACCGCTGCGCGCCGCCGCCGAACGCGCCGAGGACGTTGGCGAAGGTACCCAGTCCGGCCAGGGTGAAGCTGAGGTTGAAGCGCCGATCCTGCGGGATCACCGCCCGGTGACCGAGCCCCGCGAAGTTGAAGAACTGGTACTCGCCGCGCACGCCGCAGCACTGCGCGTGGTACTCGATCATGATCCGCTGCTGCAGGTACTGCCCGGTCTTGATGTCGTAGTTGAACTCGTAGAGACCCCGAACTGCTCCGCCCCGCGTCCGCGCCGTGACGGTCCCGTTGATGTAGTCGTCCAGGTAGCGGGGATCGTTGAAACCGGGGAGCCGCTCGATCAGGAAGCGCTTGCTCCACCCGCCGCGGGCCTCCAGCCAGTCGCCCCT
Organism: Acidobacteriota bacterium; assembly: GCA_021296475.1. Lineage (GTDB taxonomy): Bacteria > Acidobacteriota > Vicinamibacteria > Vicinamibacterales > UBA8438 > JAGWAJ01. The sequence continues at coordinate 9,675 of JAGWAJ010000019.1, read as the reverse complement.
CCGGTAGGTGCCCTCGGCGCCGATGGTGCGGAGCTCCTTGTAGCGGGAGTCGATCTCCGCCCGCAGCGTGCCGCCGATCGCCTGCGAGGGGGACGCGCGCACGAAGATGGAGACCGGCGAGTAGTTGTTGGGCGGGGTGTTGTTGAAGCTCGTTCGGAAGCTGCGGTCGTACTGCGACGCCCGATCGTCGCTGTAGTAGCTCTGCATGATCGAGGCGCTCAGGATCTCGCGGGGCACGGATTCCGGGCCGCCTTCGTAGACCCTGGCGTAGAGCCGGGTATCGATGCCGTAGCCGAACTGCGTGACGCTGCCGCGGATGGCGTCGATGCCCTCGAGCTGCACGATGCGGTCGAAGTTGTCGACGGCGCCGACCCGCCCGACCGAGGTCCACGGCTCGATGACGTGCTTCATGCGCTCGGAGTAGCCGCTGCCGGGGGTGTCCCAGATCTTGACGAACGACGGGCCCGTGGCCCGCGACTGCACCTCGATGAACGACCGGCCGATGCCTTCGTCGAGCTGTCTCGCGGCCGGGTCCATGTCCCGGGTCCAGTGCGGGTTGACGCTCTCGGTCCAGTAGGTCCCGCGCCACTGCGCCGTCGAGTCGACCGTCAGGAAGGGCCAGTGCGTGAACGGGATCTGCAGCGTCGGATTGAGGTCCATCCGCCGCAGTCCCGAGTCGAGGCTGACGCTCCGGGCCGCGTCCCCGCTCCCCTGGGTGGAGCGGTCGATGCGCATCAGCTCCGCGAACTCGCTGGTGAACGAGTAGTACATCGGCAGTCCGGGCACCTCGGACTTCCCCTGGGTGAGCGAGATCCGGGGCCCGGCGCCCCAGAGGCTGGAGCTTCGCTCGCCGAAGAACGTCTCGTTCAGGTCGAACGTCCCGCTGAGCTGATACGCGCCGAGCTGGCCGGAGACGTTGCCCGACATGGCGCGCTGCGTGTTGGAGGCCTGGTAGATGTCGGCGTGATACGTCTGCTGCACCGTGACGTCGGAGAAATAGTCGACCTGCCCGCGCGCGTTCCAGCCCTCCGCCACCTCCTGCGTCGCCTGGCCTCGCAACTGATAGCTCCGGCGCTGGGGCAGCTCCTGCGCGGCGCCGCGGTAGGTCGTCTCGCCTCCGGGCTCGTCGAGGAAGTAGTAGCGGCCGAACCCGCTCGACGCGCCGCCCCGGGTGTAGCGGTACTCCCCGCCGAGGCCCTGCCCGCCGGACGACATGAAGTAGTCGTGGAGCGCGGTCGCGTCCTGGCTGCGGCCGATGGCCCAGAAGAAGGCGTTGCTGATGCTCGAGCCGCGGTACGTCGAGGCCCCGTAGGTCGGCATCAGGACGCCCGTGGCCCGACCGTCCTCCTGGATCGGGTAGTACATCCACGGCAGGTACAGCACCGGCACGCCCTTGACCTCGATGACCGCGTTGCGCAGCAGCAGGTGCTCGTCGAGGTTGATGTCGATCGCCGAAGAGACGACCTCCCAGCGCGGGGTCGGCTGGACGCAGCTCGTGAACGCGCCGCGCGTGAGCCGGTAGCTGCGCGGTCCGGTCCGCTCGATCTGCTCGCCGAAGAAGAACATCTCGGGCTCCTGGGCCCCGAACATGCTCTGCTCCACCTCGCCGCGCATGTTCACCGACCCGTACGCGTCGTGGAAGACCGCGGAGCGGTCGGTCATGTCGAACTCGACCCGCTCGGCCGCGATGCGCACCTCGGCCGTCACGAAGACGATGTTCCCGCTGGCCGTAATCCGCGAATCCGCCGGCTGGAGGAAGGCTTCCTCGGCGAAGAGCTGCCAGCCTTCGTCCTCGCTGCCGAGCTGGACGTCGCGCTCGAGACGCAAAGACCCGTCGGCCTGGTACTGAGCCTGCGACTGCCAGTCGACGTTGGCGAAGACCTCGGCGATGGACCTCACCGCCTCCACGACACCCGTGGCGGACGCGGCGTCGTCCGACTCCGCCTGGGCGCGCACGATGCTCGGGAGCAGGATGAGCGTGGCCGCAAGCAGGTAGGAACGGGCCATGCGGGGCATCCGGGACTCCATGGTAGCAGCCTGCGGCGGGGGCCCAGAGCGAACGCGCGCTGTCCGGCGCCCGTGTCCGCCGGCGGCCGCCCCTCAGTCGCTCACGGCAAGCTCGCCGGGGACGATGGGACGCGTTCGGGGGAGCCGGCCGCGATACGCCAGCCAGCCGACGAAGGCGAGCACGACGACGAAGACGGCCAGCTTGAGGACGTCGCCGGCGCGGCCCGCCGGGACCACCGCCCAGAGCAGCCAGACCGTCGGCTGCGCGAGGCAAACGGCCCACGCCGCACCGTAGAAGTAGCGCCGCTCGTGCCCTTCGCCGCGGGTCGAGGGCTTCACCCGCGGCAGGCGTCCGGCCGCGCCGAGCACCCAGATGACCGCCGCCGCCGGCAGGTACGCCGCTACGTAGAGCTCGCGAAGCATCCAGCGACCGGTGACGATCGCGATCGCGAGACCGGCGAGGTTCAGCAGCGCGAACGTCAGGATGGCGCTCCAGGCGAAGGTGTAGCAGACGCGCCGGTAGAGCGGGTTCGGCCGGTCCTCGGTGAAGCGGAGGATGTACGGGCGCGGCTCCACGCCGGGGAGCCGCCCGCGCAGGCCGGCCACGCCGGTGCCGGCGAGCACGACCCCGAGCCAGGCCGCGATCCGCCCGTCGAAGCCGCTCTCGAACAGGTCGAACGTCAGCGGGGCGGGGACGAGAAAGAACACCCAGATCCAGATCGGCCAGTGCGCCAGGCGGTAGTAGACGGTGTTGCGGGACCGAATGGGTCGCTCGCCCGCGAGCTCGACCGGAATGCCCGTCACGCTCGAATGCTCCAGGTTGGCCGCCGGGTGGGTTGCGGATCTCGGCGCGGAGGCGCCGCCGCCGCGCCGATCTTACCTGACGCCGACGCGCTCGCCGGCGCCGACGCCGACCACCCATCCCTTCGGTCTCCCGGCACCGCGACCCGAACTCCGGCGCACAGCGGCGGTAGAATGGCCGCATGTCATCAGTTGCGCGCTGGTCAGCGGTCGTGGTCGCAGCCGTCCTCGTCTCCGGCGCCTCGCACCAGGGCCGCGTGCCGCCCGCGAGGGCCGCCGGCCAGGAGGCGGGCGCCGCGCTCTTCGACCGCCACTTCGTCGACCGGACGATGCGCGTCGACTACTTCCACAGCGGCGGGCTGGGAACGGAGATCGTCGCGCTCGACCAGGTGGTGTTCGACGGGCCGTGGGCCGGCAGCCGCACCCGCCTCGTCGACGACCTCAACCTGGGCAAGTACCTCTTCGAGGTGATCGACCGCCGGACGAACCGCGTGATCTACTCGCGTGGCTTCGCCTCGATCTACGGCGAGTGGGAGACCACGCCCGAGTACCGCGAGCTGCACCGCACGTTCCACGAGTCGCTCCGCTTCCCGTGGCCGCGGCACCCGGTACAGGTGGTCCTCAAGGTGCGCGACGCCGAGCAGAGCTTCCACGAGATCTGGTCGACGGTCATCGATCCCGACTCCCGCTTCGTCAACCCCGCGGCGCGCCCGCCGCTGGGCGAGGTCTGGACGCTGTTCGAGAACGGACCGCCGTCGGAGAAGGTCGACCTCCTCATTCTCGGCGAGGGCTACACGGCCGGCGAGCTCGACAAGTTCCATCGCGACGCCCGGCGGCTGACCGACGCGCTCTTCGAGGAAGAGCCGTTCCGCAGCCGGCGCGGCGACTTCAACGTCTGGGGCCTCGACCTGCCGGCGGGCGAGTCCGGCGTCTCGCGCCCGCGCGCCGGCCAGTTCCGGCGCACGCCGCTCTCGGCGGAATACAACATCTTCGACTCCGAGCGCTACCTCCTGACCTACGACAACCGCACCCTGCGCGACGCGGCGTCGGCCGCCCCCTACGAGTTCATCGAGATCCTCGTCAACGAGGCGCAGTACGGCGGCGGCGGCATCTTCAACTTCCAGGCGACGGCGGCGGCCGACACCGGCTTCGCCGAGTACGTGTTCATCCACGAGTTCGGCCACCACTTCGCGGGGCTGGCCGACGAGTACTACACGTCGGACGTGGCGTACGAGACGGGCGCCGCGTACCTCCCGGAGCCGTGGGAGCCGAACGTCACCGCGCTGCACGACCCGGCGCGGCTCAAGTGGGGGGACCTCGTCGAGGAGGGAACGCCGCTGCCGACCCCGTGGGACAAGGCGGCGTTCGAGGCCGGGAGCACGGCGGCGCAACGGCAGCGTGGCGCGCTGCGGGCGGCGGGGGCGCCGGAGACCCGCATGGACGAGCTCTTCACCGCACAGATGGAGCGCGAGACGGCGCTGCTCGGGGGCATGGCCCACGCGGGCCGGGTGGGGGCGTTCGAGGGGGCCTCGTACGAGCCGACCGGCCTCTACCGCTCCGAGGTCGACTGCATCATGTTCACGCGCAACCCGGTGGGATTCTGCCGAGTCTGCCAGCGGGCCATCTCGCGCGTGATCGACCAGTACTCCCGGCCGTGAGCGGCGCCCGACCGGGGCAGCCGAGGAAGCAGGATCCGGTGGACGCACAGATACTCGTCGCACTCGAGCGCATCGTCGGCTCCGACGGCATCGTCCGCGACGAGGGCGAGCTGCTCACCTACGAGACCGACGGCCTCGTGAAGCTGCGCTCGAAGCCGGGCGTCGCGGTGCTGCCCACATCCGCCGACCAGGTGCAGCGCGTGGTGCGCCTCTGCCACGCGCACGGCGTGCCGTTCGTGGCGCGCGGGCAGGGCACGGGGCTCTCCGGCGGCGCGATGCCGCATCCCGACGGCGTGCTCATCGTGATGACGCGCATGAACCGCATCCTCGACGTCGACATCCCCAACCGGCGCATCACGGTCGAGCCGGGGGTCATGAACCTCGACGTCAGCAAGGCGGTGGCGGCGGCCGGCTACTACTACGCCCCGGATCCGTCGAGTCAGGTCATCTGCTCGATCGGCGGCAATCTCGCGGAGAACTCCGGCGGCGCGCACTGCCTGAAGTACGGCTTCACGGTGCACCACGTGCTCGGCGCGGACGTCGTGCTGCCCGACGGCGAGCTGGTCCACCTCGGCGGGCCGGCGCTCGACGCGCCGGGGCTCGACCTGCTCGGCGTCCTCGTCGGGTCGGAGGGGACGCTGGCCGTGGTGACGCGGGTGACGCTGAACCTGCTGCGCAAGCCGGCCGCGGTCAAGACGCTCCTCGCGGCGTTCGACTCGACCGAGGCGGCGGGCAACGCCGTGTCGGGCATCATCGGCGCCGGCATCATCCCGGCCGCGGTCGAGATGATGGACCGGGTGACGATCGAGGCGGCGGAGGCCGCCGTCCATCCCAACTTCCCGAAGACCGAGGCGATCCTGATCGTGGAGCTCGACGGCGCCGAGGCCGACGTGGCGGCGCTCTTCAGCCGCGTCGAGGAGGTCTGCACCGAGACCGGGGCGCAGGAGATCCAGGTGGCGCGCACGGACGAGCAGCGGGCGCGGTTCTGGCAGGGCCGCAAGGCGGCGTTCGCGGCAATGGGACGCGTGTCGCCGAGCTACTACGTCCAGGACGGCGTGATCCCGCGCACCCGCCTGCCCGAGGTGCTCAGCCGCATTCGGGGCCTGTCGGAGCGATCGGGCCTGAAGATCGGCAACGTCTTCCACGCCGGCGACGGCAACCTCCACCCGCTGGTCTGCTACGACGAGCGAATCGACGGCCAGGCCGACCTCGCCCAGGAGGTCGCGTCGGAAATCCTGACCTACTGCCTCGACGCCGGCGGCTCCATCACCGGGGAGCACGGCGTCGGGGCCGACAAGGCCGAGCACCTGCCGAAGATGTTCAGCGAGACCGATCTCGACACGATGCAGCTCGTCCGCTGCGCCTTCGATCCCGGGTACATCTGCAACCCCGGCAAGGTCTTCCCGACACCGCGCCTCTGCGGCGAGGTGCCCGGCCCCTACCGCAGACATCCGGCCGAGGCGGCCGGGCTGGCGGAGCGACTCTGAGAATGGTGGCGACAACGACCACGGCGCCCGCGGACTCCACGCCGGCCCTCGTGAGAGCACTCCTGGCGCGCGTGACGGGCGGCACGGCGCGGGCGGGTGGCAGCCGTGACGTGACGGACGACGTGCAGCCGCGGCTCGTGGCACAACCGGCAACCCCGGAAGAGGTAGCGGCCACCCTCGCCTGGGCGACGTCCGAGCAATTGCGGGTGCAGGCCGCGGGCGGCCGGACCAAGCTCGACTGGGGCGGAGCGAGCGGCCCCATCGACCTGCTGCTCTCCACGGCGCGCCTCGACCGGGTCGTCGAGCATCGCCACGGCGACCTGACCACCACGGTGGAGGCCGGCGCCACGCTGTCCGCGGTCAACGCGGCATTGGCCGCGCACGGTCAGCGGCTGCCGTGGGATCCGCCCTGGGCGGACCGCGCCACCATCGGCGGCATCGTGGCGACGAACGACAGCGGCCCGCGCCGCCACGGCCACGGTGCGCCGCGCGACTCGATCATCGGCGTCACCGTCGCCCGCAGCGACGGCCGCGTGGCCCGCGCCGGCGGCATCGTCGTCAAGAACGTCGCCGGCTACGACCTCTCCCGCCTGCTGACCGGATCGTTCGGTTGCCTCGGGGTCGTCCTGACCGCGACCTTCAAGCTGGCCCCGGCACCGCCCGCCTCCCGCACGCTGGAGGTGACGGTCGACTCGCTGGAGGCGGCGGCGCCGATCGCGGCGGACCTCGCCGCGGCGCCGCTCACGCCGACCGCCATCGAGATCGCCTCGCCGCCCGTGCGGCTGCTGGCGCGCTTCGAGTCGGTCGACGTCTCGGTCACGCAGCAGGCCGAGGCGGCCCGCGCCCTCGTCGGCCCCCGCGGCGCGACGGCGATTCATGCCGGCGCGGAAGAGCAGTCGGCCTGGGAAGGCCACGCCGCGCACTGGGCCGCGAGCGGGACGCTCGTGAAGCTGGCCACGGTCCCCGCGGAGCTCTTCCCCACGCTGGTCTGGTTGCGAGACCGGGCCGCGGGCGCAGGCGTGGAACTGGCCGCCGCGGGACGGGCCGGCCTGGGGGTCGTAGACCTCCGGCTCGAAGGCCCGCTCGACGCGCAGGCGCAGATCGTCTCGGAGCTGCGCGCGCGGCTGCCGGTCGGCCGGGGATCGGCCGTGATACGGCGCGGGGCACCGGACCTGCGCCGGAGGGTCGGCGCCTGGGGCACGATCGGCGACGCGCTACCGGTGATGCGGGCGATCAAGCGCCAGTTCGACCCCGCCGGAGTCCTGAACCCCGGCCGCGGACCCGGCGGCTTGTAGCCTGAAGCTGGCGCGCGGGAGCCTCGCTGCCAGCGAACACCCAACGCGCCGGCCAGGGCGCGAGGAGTGCGGCCGCCAGTTCAGCCCTCTCGGGCCCGAACTGGCGCCCGTCAGCGGGCGCGCTGGCCCCGGATCGACGCGTCGACGAGCTCGATCAGGTGCATGGCCGGCAGCGTTCGCCCCCCCGCACCCTCCATCGTGCTCGCGAGCTGGAGGAGACAGCCGGGGTTGGAGGAGACCACCGCCTCGGCGCCCGTCGCGAGCACGTTGCGCGCCTTGCGGCGACCCAGCTCCCCCGCCGCCTCGGGCTCGACGAGGTTGTAGATCCCGGCCGACCCGCAGCAGAGCCCGCCCTCCGGGACCTCGCGTACGTCGAGCTCCGGAATCGCGGCCAGGACGCGTCGCGGCTCCGCGCGGACGCCCTGCGCATGCTGCAGGTGGCAGGCGTCGTGATAGGCCACCCGGAGCGGCACGGGATGCCGCGGGGCGCGCGGCTCGAGGTCGGCCAGCACCTCGGAGATGTCGCGGCACTTGGCGGCGAGGGCCGCCGCGCGCTCCGCGTACGCGGCGTCGTCGCGCAGCAGGTGCCCGTACTCCTTGAGGGTCGACCCGCAGCCGGCCGCGTTGATGACGACCGCATCGACGTCGGCGAGGGCCGGCTCGAAAGCGTCGATGAAGCGCCGGGCCATCTCCGCGGCGTCGTCCTCGAGGCCCGAGTGGAGCATCAGGGCGCCGCAGCACCCCTGGGCCTGCGGAATCACCACCTCGCAACCCTCGGCAGCGAGCACGCGCGCCGTGGCGCGATTGACCTCGCTGAAGAAGACGCGCTGCACGCAGCCGAGCAGCAGCGCGACGCGCTGCCGCCGCTCGCCCTCGGCCGGAACCACGGCGGGCATCGAGGACCAGGCGCCCCCGAGCGAGATGCGCGGCGCCACCGCCTCCATGGCGCGCAGGCGCGCCGGGAGGAGCCGCAGCAACCCGCTGGCGCGCACCAGCCACTGGATGCCGAGCCGCTGGTAGGCCCACAGCTTGAGCGCGATCCAGCGCAGACGCCCCGGATACGGGAACAGGCTGAAGATCAGCCTCCGGAACAGGCGGTCGCCCAGCGGGCGCTCGACGTGACGCTCGATCTGCGGCCGGGCCGCCTCGATCAGCTTGTCGTACTGCACGCCCGAGGGGCAGGCGGTGACGCACGCCATGCATCCCAGGCACGTATCGAAGTGCCGGGCGTACTCGGGCGTGATCGCGGCCTTCCCCTCGACCGCCACCTTCATCAGGTGGATGCGCCCGCGCGGCGAGTCGGTCTCGCGGCTCCAGAGCGCGTAGGTCGGACACGGCGGCAGGCAGAAGCCGCAGTGCACACAGTCGGCGAGCAGATCGGACGACGGAGGATGGTGCGCGTCGAACGCGCCGGTAGTCGCGGCCATCGGTCGCCTATCGTAGCCCGGAAACCGTCGCCTGCGGCTCCGATTCCCGCCTCACGATGGTCCCGGCCGCCGACTTCATCCCCTCGCGCGCTTCCTTCAAGCGCGATTACCGGCGTGAGTCCGGGGGCCCGCACCGGGCATCCCTCGACGCCGACCTGGTCTCCGTGGTGGAGGCACTGGCCAACGATCGACCGCTGGAGCCTCGGCGCCACGACCACGCGTTGAGCGGCAAATGGTCCGACTGTCGCGACTGCCACGTGAAGCCGGACCTGATCCTGATCCATCAGAAGCCCGACGCGGCCACGTTGCGGCTGATCCGCTTGGGTTCGCATTCGGAACTCGGATTCTGAGGTCCACCAATCGGCCTCCAACGCCCTGCGGTGCGGCTGGGCACAGCCCCCGATGTCGACCCTCCCGACGTCCCCGCCAACGCCCGCGGTAAGATCTCCGCATGTCGCGCCGCTCCTCCCGGCGGCGCAGATCGGAGCCATCGACGATGACACACGCGGTGCGCATTCACGAGACCGGCGGCCCGGAGGTCCTGCGCTGGGACGCGATTGACGTGCCGGATCCGGGACCGGGCGAGGCGCTGATCCGCCAGACCGCGGCCGGGCTCAACTTCATCGACGTCTACTTCCGGACCGGCCTCTATCCGGCACCGTCGTTCCCGGCCACCATCGGCAACGAGGGCGCGGGCGTGGTCGAGGCGGTCGGCGACGGCGTCACCGAGGTGGCGGTGGGCGACCGGGTGGCCTACTGCATGAACCTCGGAAGCTACACCCAGCGCCGCGTCATCCCCGCCAACCAGCTCGTGCGCATCCCGGACGTCATCAGCGACGAGCAGGCGGCGGCGGTCCTGCTCAAGGGCAGCACGGTGCAATATCTCGTCCGCCGCACCTACGCGGTGCAGCGCGGCGACACGGTCCTCTTCCACGCGGCGGCCGGGGGCTGCGGCCTCATCGCCTGCCAGTGGCTGAAGCACCTCGGCGCCACCGTGATC
>JAGWAJ010000107.1:5200-6985 GCA_021296475.1 Acidobacteriota bacterium | reverse complement strand
GCCACCCAGGCCGTGATCGTGAAGCTCCCGCCGAGGCGCAGCGGTTCCGCGTCCGGCACGGTGGCGTAGGAGCCCAGCGGCAGGTCCTGGTGCCGGCCGGGATAGTCGCCGTTGGCCGGCGTCCCGACCAGCTCCTCCTTGATCCCCGGCCCGTTGGGGTTCGCGTCGCCGTGGATCAGGCGGACGATCTCCGCCCGGTACGTCGGGAGCTGACTGCTCACCATGAACCGGATCGTCTCGCCCGGCGCCACGCTCATCCGGTCCGCGTAGCCCACTACCCCCATCGCCGTGAGCGCGGCCTGCGGGCCCATCTCGGCCGCCGGCTGCGCCCCGGCGCCGCCCGCCAGGGCCAGGACCGCGGCCGCAACCATCCCGACGCATCCCCGGGTCCCAGTCATAGACATCATTCGAGCCCCCCTCGGCTGCGAAGCTCCTCTCGGCTGCGAAGCCCGTCTCCGCTCCGAAGCCCCTCTCGGCCGCCCCCCGGTGAGCCCGGCTGCGTTCCGGATGGAAGCGGCGCGGAAGCTGCCGGCGCGGATCCCCCGACCTCCGCAAGCAGCGGCGCGGCGCGGAAGATCAACGGCGCGAGTCCCCCACCTCCTCCAGCAGGGCTCGGTAGCGCGCATCCGCCTCCTCGATGCGCGGCTCGAGCAGGCGCCGCTGGGCCGGCCACATCTCCGACAGCAGGCTGCGCGTCTCCCACGGCTCGAGGTCCCCGTCGGGATCGACCGTCTCCGTCAGCAGCTCCTCCAGTCGGGCGCGCTGGAGGGCGACCAGCTCCGGCACCCGCTCGTCGCGGTAGAAGGGCCGGCCCTCCACGATCACGTAGATGGGCGCGCTGTGAGCCACCGTGCTGTTCCGCTCCCCCTGCCGCTCGCCGAACGCCCGGACGGCCAGCCACAGGCTGCGCTCCGCGGTGAGCGTCGTCCGCAGCTCGACGCGGTCGCGACCGCCGGCCCGCGCGGTGGCTGCAACCTCGCCGTGCACGACGAGCTCCAGGCGGTCGAATCGATCGAGGTCCGGATTGAGCGCCGCCTCCGCCACCACCTCCACGCGCGCGCCCGGCTCGACGTGCAGCTCCTCGCCCAGGGTGCGGCCGCCAGCCGTCAGCTCCAGCAGCGGGCCGTTGGTCACGTAGAGATGCCCCGCGCGGAAGGCGTCGAACCACGCGTCGACGCTGAAGGGACCGTCGACCCGGACATAGCTGCGCACGACACCCGGCAGATCCATGTACGGGAAGTCGGACCCGGCCGCCGGCAGCAGCTTGTAGCCGAGGTTGAGGAAACCGTACCAGAGGTCGGTCGGCAGGCGGCCGAGCTGCAGGAGCTCGACGAAATCGACGATCCCGAACGGCACGTCGAGCGCGAGGCCGCGGCGGCCGTTGAACAGCGTAGCCGGAGACCCCGCCCTGCCGGCGCGACTGCTCGAACACCTCGTGGTAGAGGAAGTAGCCGTCCGGACCGGCGTGGAGGGGCTCGCGCAGGTTGTGGTGAATCGTGTGGCCGCGGTGGACGGTGCGGGGATCCTCCTGCCCAGAGACCAGCGCGTGGCCGTCGCGCTGGAAGCGGCCGGCCGGCCCCCAGGCGGGCTGCCCGAAGTGCGTCCCGGCAATGTTGCCCATCTGCAGCAGGTTGGCGACGTGCACGTCCTCGGCTGCCACCTGCGTCCAGGTGTTCTCGTCACGAACCGCGTGGCGCTCGATGTGGATGTGGGCGTCGCCGGAGTACCAGCCGCGGCCCGGCTGATCGACGTAACGCTCGAGGGCAACCGGGACGCTCGTCGTCT
>JAGWAJ010000107.1:0-5001 GCA_021296475.1 Acidobacteriota bacterium | reverse complement strand
CTTCCCGTCGCGTCGTAGAGGCCTGCGCGGGCGGGCAGCGGGCGGCCCGAAGCGGCGTCGGTGACTTCGAGGCGGACCCGGCCGAACGCCGCCGGCGCCCGGGAGGCGCCGCTGCGGACCACCTCGATGTCGCAGAGGCACACGCCGCCGCGGCTGCCGACGGCGATGTCGATCCCGCGCGTCCCGTGCCCCGCGAGACGCGCTCGGTCGAGGGTCAGGGTCACGCTGCGCAACGGCTCGCCCGGCTCCGGGTCGACCTCCGCGCGGCCCAGCGTGTCGCCGCCGTTCCGCTCCCAGACGACGGTGAAGGGCGTCGTGAGCGCCGGCGCGTAGGTCAGCGTCAAGGTGACCGGCTCGTCGACGTCGAAGCCGTAGGCGTCGTCGACGTCGAAGCCGATCAGCCCGCCCGCCACGCACTGCCGGCCGCCGACGGTGTGCGTCTCGACCTCGTTGCGGTAAGCGCCCAATCCGAGCTCGGAGTAGCTCAGCCCGTAGGTGTGCGCGATGCGGGGACGCGGCCAGTCGACCTCGCGCACGTAGCGGGCCTCGCTGCCGTGGGCCTGCAGGCGCGGGGCGACGTCTGCCACGAGCCACGCGGACCCGAGCCCGAGCAGAAGCGGGGCCAGCCACCTGCGCGTGAGAGTCGTCATCTCCCGCTCCTTCCCACCGTCCCGGCCCGTCCTTCGGCGCAGACGCCCAGGTCAGGCACTGCCCGGACCCTCGAGCGATTCGGCCTTCCTGGCTCGTGCCCCATGCCTCTCGCGGGCATCACCACTCTCCGAGCGGGTCCAGAACGCTCAGGAACGGGAAGCGACGGAAGTCCGAATCGCGGGTGCAGATGCGGCTGACGCCGTGCTCGCGCATCAGAACCGCCGTATGCACGTCGTGCATCACGTTGCCACGAAGGTCCGGCAACTCCGCCAGGGTCTGGGCGAGCACGGCGCGGTGACGCGGCGTAGCCACCAGCACTTCGAATCCGGGGGCGGCCAGCAGCCGGTCGATGAAGCTCCAGGCACCCGAAGGCGTCCATGGTGACCGGAACGCGCGGGCGTGCGTGCTGACCCGCAGAAACTCGTAGCAGACACTCCAGGTAAGGAAGGCCGGCGCAGAATCGCCCCGCGCGTCATCCAGGCGTCGGCGGCAGGACACGCCGAGTTGCGAGCGCTCGTCGGCGGCGTGAAGAAGCACGTTGGTGTCGAAGACCAGCAACTACTCTTCTTCCATGGCGCGATACAGCGCGTCACGGTCGTCGATGTCGACGAGATGCCCACCGCTGTCCCACGTCGGCAACGGCGACAGGCGTTCCGGCCGTTCCCCGATGGCGACCGATGGGGCGAGCACGCGACGAAGTCCCGCTTCGACCAGTGCCGACATCGTCGTTCCCCGCCGCGCCGCCTCCTCCCGCAATCGCTGCATGATCGACTCGTCGATGTTGAGCGTCGTCTTCATATGGTCAACATACCACGCCATATGGATAACCATACCGCGTTACAAGCGATCGACCCTCTCGCGGTCCAAGCTCGCCCGGGAGCCGTCGCCTCCGGCTCCGATTCCCGCCCAGCCGTTCCTCCGGAGTCCGCTTCGCGCTATGGCGCAGACTCCTCGCCGGACTTCTGCAGCCAGAGGATCAGGCCCGCCACGATCACCGTTACCACGAGCGTGGCCAGCCCCCACGCCGCGATGGACAACCATTGCACGGCAGAGGCCGAAACGTCGAGCAGGGACGTCGGCAGGGCACCGGTCGCCACCACGCCCAGCGCCCGCGCGCCGACCGCGAAGCCGCCGACGGCCAGGCCGCCAAGGGCGAGGAGCAGGCCCAGGGCCAGGCCGCCGAGGCCCAGGACGCCCACCGCCATCCCGCCCAGCGCGACCCCGCCGACGGCGAATCCACCGATGGCGACGAGCCCCACCGCGGCGTCGCCGATCGCGACGACGCCGCGCGCGACGGCGATGCGCTCGCCGTTCCCGTCGTGGGCGACGTGGATCAGCGGCAGGCCCCACACGGTCCGCCGGGAGCGGTACTCGAAGCCCGGCCGGTCGGCCCGACTGCGGCCGCGGCGCCATCCACGCCGCGTCGGCGTCCAGTCGTCCTCCGACCGACTGCGGCCGGGAGACACGCGGTCGGGCGACTCGGCGCCGGCAGTCGGGGGAACGGCGGCCACGGTCGACTGCCGGACGTCGCTGCGCAGCTCGCTCGCCTGCTGGTAGCGCCGCCGCGGCTCCTTCTCGAGGGTCCGGAGCACCACCTGATCGAGCCGGACGTCGACCTCCACCTTCTGCGACGGCGGCGGGAACCGGCCGATCGGGAGCTCGCCCGTGAGCATCTCGTAGAAGACGACCCCCAGCGCGTAGATGTCGGCGCGGTGGTCCACCTGCGACGGGTGCTCGATCTGCTCCGGCGCCATGTAGTGCGGTGTGCCCAGGACGCGCGCGTGCTCGGTGAGCCGCGTGTCGGTGGACGATCCGGTGAGGAGCGCGAGCCCGAAGTCGACGATCTTCGGCGCGCCCGCCCGGTCGAGGAGGATGTTCTCGGGTTTGATATCCCGGTGCACCACGCCCTGGTCGTGCGCGTATTGCAGCGCCTCGCAGATGCGGGGCACGATCGCCAGCGCCTCGGCCGGCGCCAGGCTCCCGCTCGCCATCGCCTGCCGCAGCGTGACGCCCTCGACGAGCTCCATCACCAGGTAGTAGAGGCCCTCGCGGTCGCCGAAGTCGTAGACGCGGACGATGTGCGGGTGGTCCAGCCGCGCCATCGTCCGCGCCTCGCGGGCGAAGCGCTCCGCGAACGCCGGGTCGTCCTGCAGGTGCGCGTGAAGGACCTTGACCGCGACGGGCCGGTCGAGCGGCCGATGGCGCGCCCGGTAGACGGTCCCCATCCCGCCGGGCCCGATCAGCTCGAAGCCGTCGAGGTCGGGCAATCGGCGCTCGAGCTCCTCGGGCGGCAGCGGCGTGGCCCGCCCGCGCCGGCGGTCGGCGTCCGTGGCGGCCTCCCAGCGCAGCCCCGCCCGCAGCGCGCAGTAGGGACAGACGCCGGGCGGCGCGTCGGCCGGGATCTCGGCGTGGCACTCCGGACAGGTTCGCTGTGTCATACCCCTTGCTACGCGATCGCGGGCACGTTGTTACAGGCAGCCGGCGCCCGCCGGAGCCCCTACGCACCCTCCTCCGGCGGGACCCCGCGCACGAACCACGGTATCTCACGGGACGGTGCGGAGAACCGCTATGATGGCGGCCACCCGGCCAGAATGGGGAGCCCGGGACGTCGAGGAACCCACCATGCGAGAGCTTCACGGCAGGACGTCCGAAGATCCCGGTTCACGATTCGGTCACCTCGCCCGGCTGGCGCTGATCGCGCTGGCGGCGACTGCCGCCGCTTGCGTCGCGGGCGAGGCAGGCGCGCAGGCGTCGCTCGACGAGCTCGCCCGCCGCTCGCTCGCCACCATCGACGGCGAGCTCGCGGTGCCCGGCCTGGTGGAGCCGGTCGAGGTGATCCGCGACGAGTGGGGCGTGCCCCACATCTACGCGCGGAACGACGACGACCTCTTCTTCGCGCAGGGCTACGTCATGGCGCAGGACCGCCTGTGGCAGATGGAGATGTGGCGCCGCTGGCGCGAGGGCCGGCTGGCCGAGATCTTCGGGCCCGAGGCGCTCGACTACGATCGCCGCACCCGGCTGATGCGGTTCCGCGGGCCGTTCGACGAGACCGAGTGGACGAGCTACCACCCCGACGCCCACCGGCTGTTCACCGCGCACGCCGCCGGCGTGAACGCGTGGGTCGAGCAGAACCGCGACAACCTGCCGGTGGAGTTCCAGCTCACCGGCGTCGAGCCGCTGCCATGGACGGCGGAGACGGCGGTGCTCCGCTGGGCCTCCCTCGGCGTGCCGAGCGTGCGGGGACACGCCATCCACGAGATGCAGCTCGCCCTCGACGTCGCCCGCTACGGAGTGGAGGAGGCCAATCGGCGCTTCGCGCCCGACCCGTGGGACGACCTGGTAGTGCCGGTCGGGCTCGACGTCAGCATCATCACGGACGACATCCTTGCTGCGATGCGCGCCGGCGACGGCGACCCGTTCGTTACGGGACGCCTGCCGGCGCTGGAGATCGTCGAGCCGTTCCGCGCCCTGCTGTCCGAGCCGGGGCTGCAGGCGCGGCAGGTCTCGCCGTTGCCGCCCGGGCCGGTCGCCACCGAGGGGAGCAACAACTGGGTGCTGACTGGCGCGCGCTCGCCGAGCGGGGTGCCGATCCTGGCCAACGATCCGCACCGGCGCATCGAGATGCCGGCCCTGCGCTACTTCGTGCACCTGGTGGCCCCGGGCTGGAACGTCATCGGCGGCGGCGAGCCGCCCTTCGCCGGCGTCGACGCCGGGAGCAACGAGCGCATGGCGTGGGGCTTCACCTTCGCCGGCACGGACATGGTGGACGTCTACGTCGAGGAGCTGCACCCGGACGACCCGAACCTCGTGCGCTGGCAGGACGGCTGGGAACCGCTCCGGATCGTCGAGGAGGAGATTCCGGTGAAGGGCCGGGAGCCGGAGCCGGTGGTGCTGAAATTCAGCCGGCACGGTCCCGTCTTCTACGAGGACCGCGAGAACGGCGTCGCCTACGCCGTGCGCTCGGTCGTGCAGGAGCCGGGCACGGCCGCCTACAAGGGGAGCTTCCAGCTCGCGCAGGCAGATGGCTGCGCCGACTTCTTCGAGCGGGCGATGCACTGGCTGGTCCCGACCCACAGCCTCATCTGCGGCGACGCGGACGGCAACATCGCGCTGCAGGTGACCGGGCTGACGCCGGACCGCGACGGCTGGAACGGACGCCTGCCGGTGCCCGGCAACGGCGACTACGAGTGGCGCGGCTTCCGCGAGGACCTGCCGCGGGAGTTCAATCCGGAGCGGGGCTACATCGCCACCGCCAACAACAACGTCCATCCCCCCGGCTACGCAGGGCGGCCGGTCTTCTACCACACGTCGCGCGGCGTCGAGACGTCGCGCATCGCCCGGCTCCACCAG